>NZ_PNCT01000059.1:0-12282 GCF_005887365.1 Pseudoalteromonas sp. S3785
AACAGATTTTGATACGTTAGACGTAGATGGCAATGGTGCAATCAGCCAAGCTGAAGCATCGGTTGATGCGGATTTAATGGCTGAATTTGTTGAACTAGATACCGATGGAAACGGTGAGCTTTCAAAACAAGAGTTCTCTAAGTACTAATCTTTAATTTGTATAAATACTTGGTAATGTAAATTGTCAAAAGCACTTTTAGTTAATTTTTTAAACTCATGGATCTCAGAAAAGGACTTCCTCTTAATTAGGACACAACTATGAAAACATTCAATACAGCCCTTGCCGTTATCGTATTAGCTTCTTCATCAGCGGCGTATGCTGCAGTCGATTTTGCCTCGTTTGATGCCGACGGTGATGGTGCAATTTCAAAGCAAGAAGCGCAGGTAAATTCACAGCTAGTGAAAATTTTTGACCAGCTAGACACTGACGGTAATGGTGAAATTTCTGAGCAAGAATTTTCAAAAGTACAGTAAGTCTTAGTTGCTGAGCAAGGAAGCTTAGTAACCAAAAAAACATACTCCACTAAAGCCGCCTTAGTCAGCGGCTTTTTCGTGTTTAACTATAAAAATATAGCACTCACTTGGAATAGCTTTTCGACTACATTGATGTGCTTTTTATCAATTAAAAACATAATAACGTGATCGCCAGACATAATAACAGTGTCGTCGTGGGCAATTAGTACGTCGTCATTGCGTACAATAGCGCCAATTGTTGTACCTGCAGGTAGCTTGATATCGGCGATAGCACGACCAACTACTTTTGATGTATTTTCATCGCCATGGGCCACGGCTTCAATAGCTTCTGCTGCCCCTTTGCGCAACGAGTAAACGTTAACAATATCGCCACGGCGCACGTGCGTTAGCAGCGCTGAAATAGTCGCTTGTTGTGGTGATATAGCAATATCTATTTCACCTCCTTGCACTAAATCAACATATGCCCCACGCTGTATAAGCACCATGGTTTTTTGTGCGCCCATGCGTTTTGCAAGCATGGCCGACATTATATTAGCTTCATCGTCGTTGGTTACGGCAATAAATACATCAACTTGCTCTATGTGTTCTTCTGAAAGTAACTCTTGGTCTGAGGCGTCACCACAAAACACAACGGTGTTATCGAGCATTTCAGAAAGTTGTTCTGCACGCTCTTTACTACGCTCTAGTAACTTAACGCTGTGGTTTTTTTCGAGTGAACGAGCAAGGCCTGCACCAATGTTACCGCCACCAGCTATCATAATTTTTTTGTAGGAACGTTCAAGCTTTTGCAGCTCATTCATAACGGCGCGAATATGTTTAGTGGCAGCAATGAAAAATACCTCATCGTCCGCTTCGATTACTGTGGTCCCTTGTGGTTTTATGGCTTTACCTTGGCGGTAAATCGCTGCTACTCGAGTTTCTACATTCGGAATATGTTCTTTTAAAGCAGAAAGCGCATAACCGACTAATAAGCCGCCATAGTAGGCCTTTACTGCTACAAGTGAGAGCATACCATCGGCAAATTGCAGTACTTGCAGTGCGCCTGGGTAATCTATTAAACGGCGAATATATTTGGTAACAAGCGCTTCGGGGGCAATATAATGATCAACCGGAAGGTCGTCGTTATGAAATAGTTTTTCGCGGTATTTTAAATATTGCTCTGATCGGATACGGGCTATTTTAGTTGGCGTATTAAAAATACTATACGCAACTTGGCACGCCACCATATTGACTTCATCTGAGCTGGTTACTGCAATAATCATGTCGGCGTCTTCAGCACCCGCACGTCTGAGTACGTCTGGATGGGCACTGTGACCAGCAACCCCTTGTAAGTCGTACTTATCTTGCAGCTCTCGTAAGCGGTTGCCATCTATATCAACAACGGTTATTTCGTTTTGTTCGCCAACTAAGTTTTCAGCAAGCGTACCACCGACTTGTCCGGCACCGAGTATGATTATTTTCATTATTTACCCGAATTACTGTTTAATTAAAAAATAGCCATTTACTGTTTAATAAATGGCTATTGAGTGTACGGCTATTAAGCTTTTTTAACTAGCTTAGCGTAATAAAATCCGTCGCTTTCACCTGGTAGTAATTGTAAACCAGGGTTGATAACCGTGTCGTTGTCGTGCAGTGGTATATGCTCAACGTCACTATTATTAGCTAAAAATTTAGCGACTTGCTGTTGGTTCTCTTGCGGCAGTACCGAACAGGTTGCGTATATCATAGTGCCACCTGGCTTGAGTAGCGGCCAAATGCTATTGAGTATATCGCTTTGTAGTTTAGCTAAATCTTCAATGTCTGATGCGCGGCGAAGCCATTTTATATCTGGGTGGCGGCGTATAACACCGGTTGCCGAACACGGCACATCCAATAAAATACGGTCAAACTGTTGATCGTCCCACCATGTGTGCGGCTGCGAAGCATCCGCACATTGTAGGTCTGCGCCTAAGCCGATACGGGTCAAATTTTGTTTAACACGCTCTAGACGAGTGGCGTCACTATCAAGTGCTAATACTTCTGCATCGGCAAGCTCTAATATATGACATGTTTTACCGCCAGGTGCTGCACAGGCATCTAAAATGTATTCATCAGCTTGCGGTGCCAAAAAACGTGCGGCTAATTGCGCTGCAGCATCTTGCACCGAGCAGGCGCCCACATCAAATTCTGGCAGTGAGAATACATCACGTGGCTTAGCTAGTTTAATACCATCAACAAACTCTGGATTTAATGTGTGTTCAATATCGTTAGCCGTTAACATTTCGCTGTATTGTTGCGTGCTGTATTGGGCTTGATTAACACGTAACCACATAGGGGCTTGTTGTTGGTTTTCTTCAAGAAGCGCTTCCCAGTTGTCTGGGTAGGCAGCTTGCACTTGCTTAATAAACCAGTTTGGATGGTTATATAAACACACTGGTATTTGCTTGGCTTTTTCTTCCAGCTCGCTTTGTTGGCGCTGAAAACTTCGCAAAATAGCGTTGATTAAGCCTTTTAAACCTAATGCACGCATTTGGCCTAGGGCGTTAACGGTTTCAGAAATGGCGGCATGCGGTGGCACGCGCATATGCTGCAGCTGATAAATACCTACATACAACAAAAACTGAAAAATACGGCGTTTACCCTTAAGTGGCTGCTCTACTAAATGTTGGCAGTAGTTTTCAAGGCTAGGTAGGTAGCGTAATACGCCATAACAAATTTGCTGTAATAGTGCTTTGTCTTTCGGGGGCAGCCCTTGACTGGCAAATGGCAGTTCTTGATTTAGCGATGCGCCTTTATCAACCACGTTATATAAAGTTTCTGCGGCAAGCGCACGTACGTTTTGAACATTACTCATTGTTTTCGCCTAATACGGTGCCTGGAGTTACCCAGTCACTACGACCATTTAAAAAGTCGCTAATTGCCATTGGTTTTTTACCTTGTGGTTGCAGCTGTGTAATACACAATGCCAGCTTACCACACGCCACTACAATGCCGTTTTTATCGCTTGATAAAACTTCGCCGGCATTGCCTGTTTGTTCAACGACTGAAGCTTGGTAAATTTTTACGCTTTGCTCACCCATTTGAGTAAAGCACACAGGCCATGGATTGAACGCACGAATATTACGCTCAATTTGAACGGCATCCATTGTCCAATCAATATTTGCTTCCTCTTTTGAAAGCTTTTTAGCGTAATTTGCCTGCTCGTCGTTTTGTGGCTCAGCAGTAAGTTCGCCATTGGCTAACTTATTAACGGTTTGAATAAGCGCTCCGGGACCAAGTTCAGCTAGTTTAGTGTATAAGCTGGCACTGGTTTCATCTGCAGCAATAGGGCAGCGGCTAATATGTAACATGTCGCCGGTATCAAGCCCTTCATCCATTTGCATTATGGTTACGCCGGTTTCTTCATCGCCAGCCCAAATTGCCCGCTGTATTGGCGCAGCACCGCGCCAGCGCGGTAAAATAGAGCCATGCACATTTAAACACCCTAAGCGTGGCGCCTCTAAAATGGCTTTGGGTAAAATTAAGCCATAGGCCACCACAATCATGATATCGGCATTTAAGCTTTTAAGATCTGTTAGGGCCTCTTCATTTTTTAATGATTGTGGCTGAAAAACAGGTAGTTCATGTTCAAGCGCAAGCGCTTTTACTTCACTGGCTTTTAGCTTTTTACCCCGCCCAGCAGGGCGGTCTGGTTGGCTGTAAACACCAACAATTTGGTGTTCGCTTTGAATTAACGCTTGTAGGTGACGAGCGGCAAAGTCCGGCGTACCGGCAAATATAATGCGTAGTGGTTTTGTCACTGAGTTTTCCTAAGGTGCTTATTACTTCGCGGCAAATTTAGCTTCTTTTTCAAGCTTTTTGCGAATACGTTGACGCTTTAATGGCGATAGGTAATCAATAAATAGTTTACCTTGTAAGTGATCGAGTTCGTGTTGAATACAAATAGCTAATAGCTCATCTGCATCTAGTACAAATTCTTCACCGTTTTCGTTAAGAGCAGCAACGGTTACGGTTTCAGCACGGTCTACTTTTGCGTAAGAGTTAGGTACTGATAAACAGCCTTCTTCGCTAATTGTTGAACCATCTTTTTTAATAATTTGTGGGTTAATTAAAACCAGTGGTTCGTCACGCTCTTCTGATACGTCGATCACCACAATACGTTGATGAATATCAACCTGTGTAGCAGCTAGCCCAATGCCGTTTTCATCGTACATTGTCTCTAGCATGTCTTTTACTATTTGGCGAACGTTGTCATCAACCTGAGCCACTTCTTTTGCTACCGTACGTAAACGCTCATCTGGAAATCTTAAAACTTCTAACCTAGCCATAGTTACCTTTTTACACTTGTGCTTAATTTAGGGTATTGTATGCTCTTATTTTAGCCATTCGCGTTCCCCTTTAACAGGTTTTGGTCAATAATAATGAAAAAACAATACAAGGAAGCCCAATGAAATCCCAATTGGCTGCAATTATGTTTGCACTAAGCACTGCCTTTCCTGCAGTTGCTGATGTTTTACAAATAAAAAAAGATGCTCCAAAACAATATGTTGTAAAAAAAGGTGATACCCTTTGGGATATTTCCGGCATTTATCTAGAAGAGCCATGGCTGTGGCCAGAGCTTTGGCAAATGAACCCGCAAATAGATAACCCGCATCTGATTTATCCAGGCGATGCACTCGCGTTAGTGTATGACGCCGACGGTAACCCGCGTTTAGTCATTAATAAAGCGTACAGAAAATTATCGCCACAGGGGCGTATTACACCAAAAGGTAACAACGCCATTACCACTTTGCCCCTTGAAATAATTAAACCTTATTTAAGTTATGAGCAAGCGATTAACAGCGATGACATAGATGATAAGCCGTATATTTTAGGGGCAAACGAAAATACTAAAACGCAAACGTTAGGTCATATTTTATACGCCAAGGGCGATTTGAAAGTACACAAAGCGTATGCTATTTATCACAAAGGCGAACCTTACATAGATACACAAACTGGTGAAGAGCTAGCTACTCGCGCTACGTATGTAGGCATGGCTCGTGCATTTAGAACGGGCGATGAAAGCAATGGGGTTCCGTCCTCTTTACGTGTTGAGTCAGTAAAGCAAGAGATTCAACAAGGTGATTTTTTACTTCCCGCAATGCAAGGACAAATGTTACCAGCGTACTTTAATATGCATCGTCCACAGCAAAGTGTATCAGGGCGTGTTATTGCATCTCCACGCCAAGTAAGAGAATTCAGCACAATGGATGTAGTGGTGCTAAACTTAGGTGCTGAGCAACAAATAGAAGTTGGTCATATCCTCGATTTAGAACGCCAATCACCCACTGTTATTGATGGCCCGCGAGGACCGCGTTATCCAGAGGATTCGAGCAAGTTTGAAAAGCTTTTATCTGATGCGGGTGAATTTTTTGGTAGCGAGCCAAATGAAGACACCACAACATGGACAATGCCATACGAAAAAGTGGGTGAGTTAATAGTATTTAAAGTGTATGACAAAGTGAGTTATGCATTAATAACAAAAAATCAGCACCCAATTCGCGTTGGAGATAGTGTAGTAATTCATTAAGTTGTAGCGAGTCGGTGCTCTAGGAGAGAGCATGGATCAGTCATCTGGCAAGCTAGCCCACTGGCTTGCCTTTTATATGTGTAAAGGCTTAGGTATTAAAACACTGCTAGCCTTATCACATACTCACCCCCTCGAATCATTATTTGATTTAAACCAAAGTGAATTACAACAGCTTGGCCTAACCCAAAACCAAGCCTGCAACTTACTCAATACAAACTGGCAGCAAGTAAACCATTACGAGCAACAAATTCAGCAGCTTAACATTACGGTAGTATGTATTTTTGATGCGCTTTACCCCGCTGAACTAAAACACATAGCCAGTGCCCCTTTATTACTATTTTGCAAAGGCGATATAGCGCTATTATCTAGTCCTCAAGTGGCCATAGTTGGTAGTAGAAACGCAACACCTACGGGGCTTGAAATAGCTTCGGAGCTTGCATATCAGCTTACTTTAGCCGGTATTACTGTTACCTCGGGCATGGCGCGGGGAATTGATGGTGCCGCGCACAAAGGGGCATTGGCCAATAATGGCAATACAATTGGTGTATTAGGGACAGGGGTTGATATTTACTACCCCAAGCGCCATAAATTATTAACAGACCAAGTATTAGAGCATGGCTTATTAATCAGTGAGTTTTTACCGGGGACCGCTGCTAATGCGCATAACTTTCCGCGCAGAAACCGTATCATATCGGGGTTGTCTTTAGGCGTGGTTATTGTAGAGGCTGAAATCAAAAGCGGTTCATTAATTACGGTGCGTTACGCTATTGAGCAAAATAAAGAGGTCTTTGCTGTGCCGGGCTCTATTAAAAACCCTTTATCGCAAGCGAGTCATTTTTTAATAAAGCAGGGCGCTAAGTTAGTCGAAAATGTAACAGATATTTTAGATGAGGTGAGCTTTTCTTACCAAAGCGGTCTATATAATAAAGAGGAACCTGTAAGTAAACAGCCGCAATGTGAGGTGTTAAATAGTATAGGGTATGAGGTGACAAGTGTTGATGAAATTGTAAATCGCACTAAGTGGCCAATCGATAAAGTGTTGGCAAGGTTACTCGATTTAGAATTAGACGATGAAATAGAGCGAGTATTAGACGGGTATATAAAGCTAAGCACAGGAAGGTAATATGTTTGATATTCTCATGTATCTTTTTGAAAACTACATTCACAGTGAAGCTGATATTTATATTGAAGAAAACGAGCTTACCGATGAATTACTTCGCGCGGGTTTTAATAAGACCGAAATTTATAAAGCGTTAAATTGGCTTGAGCAATTGGCTGATTTACAACGCAGCGATGAGTCGCCTTACCTAATTACAAAGCCACACCAAGCGATGCGCATATTTACCGATAGCGAATGCAAAATGTTAAACGTTGAATGCCGTGGTTTTTTAATGTTTTTAGAACAAATAAGGGTAGTTAACAGTGTAACCCGTGAAATGGTCATGGACCGGCTTGCCGCATTAGATAAACTTTATATTTCGCTTGATGACTTAAAGTGGGTGGTGCTTATGGTGTTATTTAACGTACCAGGTTCAGAAGAGGCCTACGAGCAAATGGAAGACCTCATATTTGACGAACCCACCGAACTTCTACATTAAAATTGTATGCCAAACCACTTAAACATATATGCACAGCTTGTATCTTTAAGTGGTTTGGGTATATTAGGCGAAAATTCAGCAACCCATTAGGAACCTCATGAGTAAAATCGACCATTCGCTTTTCTCGGCGGATAAACACGCCTTAGAAAAAGAATACGAAGTCTGCCCACAATGTGGTTCTGAATTAGTGATCCGTAACTCTAAAACAGGCCCGTTTTTGGGTTGTGCTAGTTACCCTAAATGCGATTTTATTCGTCCATTAGCGCATCACGATAGCAACGAAATAAAAATACTTGAAGATTCAGCCTGCCCACAGTGCACAAAACCGCTGGTGGTTAAAAACGGCCGTTATGGCATGTTTATTGGTTGTACAGGGTACCCTGAGTGTCATTACATCGCCCACGATGATGAGCCGAATAATAACGATGAAGTATTACCTAGCTGCCCTAAATGCAAAAAAGGGCAGCTTGTTGCACGCAGCAATAAATTTGGTAAAACGTTTTACTCATGCGACTGTTACCCGAGTTGTAAATACACGCTAAATAACAAACCCATAGCCAAGCTATGCCCTAAGTGCGATTGGCCGCTTGTTATTGAGAAAAAAATGGCCAATGGTATTGTGCTACAGTGCCCACAAAAAAGTTGCCTGCAAAAACTTACCACTACTGATTAATATAAATTTCTGGAGCATATTTTGTCAGACCTTTCTACATTGCCTACGGCTATATCTTGCTTAGAGCAAGGCGACGTTATTTTATATCCTACTGAAGCCGTTTATGGCTTAGGGTGTGATCCAGATAATCAGCAAGCTGTTGAGAAATTGCTAGAAATAAAACAGCGTCCCGTTGAAAAGGGCCTTATTTTAATCGCTGATAACTACGGTCAGTTATTAAAGTATGTTGACGATGTAAAGCTACCAATGGACAAACGTGCTGATATTTTTTCTAGTTGGCCCGGTGCTATTACTTGGGTCATGCCTGCTGCTAAAAATACGCCTAAATGGTTAACAGGGCAGTTTGATACGATTGCCGTACGGGTTACTGATCATCCAAGTGTTAAGCGCTTATGCCAGCAATTAGGTAAGCCGCTGGTTTCTACTAGTGCTAATTTAACTGGTCAGCCCACGGTAACTAGTATTGAACAGGCCAAGCAGCAATTTGCAGAGCAAGTTGGCTTTTATGTTGACGAGCCGTTAGGCGGGAACACGCAACCCAGTACAATAAAAGATGCCATGACCGGCAAAGTGTTTAGAGGTTAATATGCAAAGCGAATTATTAGAACAAGTAAAAGCCTACTTTATGGCTTTGCAAGACACTATTTGCCAAGGCTTAGAGAAGGCTGATGGCAGTGCAAAGTTTGTAGAAGACAGTTGGCAGCGCGCTGAAGGTGGCGGTGGTCGTACCCGAGTAACCACTAACGGCAATGTAATAGAGCAAGGCGGCGTAAACTACTCGCATGTGTTTGGTGCATCTATGCCGGGCTCTGCGACCGCTCATAGGCCAGAGCTTGCAGGGCGAAGCTTTCATGCATGTGGTGTTTCATTAGTTATTCATCCAAAAAACCCACATGTTCCTACAAGTCATGCCAATGTACGCTTTTTTATAGCCGAAAAAGAAGGCGAAGAGCCTATTTGGTGGTTTGGCGGCGGGTTTGACTTAACGCCGTTTTACCCCGTTTTTGAAGATGTACAACACTGGCACCAAGTCGCACACGACATTTGTGCACCTTTTGGTGAACAAGTGTATCCAAAGTACAAAACCTGGTGCGATGAATATTTTTATCTAAAACACCGCGACGAAACACGCGGTGTGGGTGGCTTATTTTTTGATGACTTAAACGAGTTAGGATTTGAGCAGAGCTTTGCATTTATGCAGTCGGTTGGTAATGGCTTTTTAGATGCTTACTTACCTATTATTGAGCGCCGTAAAAATGATGAATTTACACAGCAACAACGTGACTTTCAATTGTATCGCCGCGGTCGTTACGTAGAGTTTAACCTTGTGTGGGATAGAGGCACTTTATTTGGCTTGCAAAGCGGTGGGCGCACAGAGTCTATATTGATGTCGATGCCGCCACTGGCGCGCTGGGAATACAACTATAAGCCCGCGCCCGACAGCGCAGAGGCTAATTTGTATCAATACTATTTACGTCCACAAGAGTGGCTAAGTACTAAACAGACTGATTTAATAGCCAGAGAGTGGCAATTGTAAATAATAAAATGAGTTAAAAAAGGCGCATATCAGCGCCTTTTTGCTAAGTAGTTAATAATTAGTGCTCATTAATCATATGCGTGGCAAGTTGTCCAAAAGATTGCTTTAACCCTTCACGCAGTAGGGGGTTGTCTACTTCTATATCGAGGGTTTTATTCATACAATACATCCACTGATCGCGCAGGTCTTTATTTATAGTAAACGGCATATGGCGCTTGCGTAGCATAGGTTGGCCATGCTTTTCAGTAAATAGGTTAGGCCCGCCTAACCAACCCGATAAAAATTCAAAAAACACTTGGCGAATTCTATCTAATGGCAGAGGATGCATATCATATAATGGTTTGGCGTATTCATCGCTGGCCATTATGTCGTAGAATCTATTAGCAATAGCACGGGTACCTGCTTCTCCACCAATTATTTCATACGGTGTTTTCTCAGGAGTGGGCGCTGGTTGCTCAGGGGCTGGTTTAGATTTTGAAAAAAGTCGTTTAATCATATTACTTATCATCGTTAATAGGCAGTATATAGCTGCAAAGAGGTTGTTTTAAAATGGACAAATATGCGGTTTTTGGAAATCCAATCAAACATTCAAAATCCCCCGCGATACATAAACAATTTGCTGTATCTTTGGGTGAGCAAATCGACTACCGCGCAATATTAGCACCTATCGATGATTTTGAAAAAACAGTAACTGCCTTTTTTGAGCAAGGCGGGGTAGGCGCAAATGTAACTATGCCATTTAAAGAGCAAGCGTATGCCATGGCTGATGAACTCACCCCGCTTGCTAAAATTGTTGGTGCCGTTAATACACTTAAAAAACGCAAAGATGGCACGTTATTAGGCGATAACACCGATGGCGTAGGCTTTGTAAACGATTTACTTGCCAATGAAGTGATAATTACTAATAAGCGTATTTTGATTATTGGTGCGGGTGGCGCAGCAAGAGGGGTAATATTACCTTTACTTAAACACAACCCTTCAGAAATCATTATTGTTAATCGTACGGCAAAAAAAGCGCAAGACTTAGCTTTGCTATTTGCTGAATATGGAAAAGTTTCAGGCTATGGATTTGATGATTTACCAGTAAGCGACTACTCACTTATCGTAAACTCTACATCAAGTAGTATGAATAACGAACTTCCGGCGCTTGATAAAAAACACTTAACTCGCTGTGATGTAGCTTATGATATGTTTTACTCCCAGCAAAATACCGTATTTATGAACTGGGTTGCACAGCATAATACAAATACTAAGCTGTTAGATGGTAGTGGTATGTTGGTAGGTCAAGCCGCACAGGCATTTTTTGTATGGCGTAATAAAATGCCAGCCATACTTCCTGTTGTTAAAGCACTTAAACAAGGCATGCTTAAATGAATCAAGCTATACAGTTTATAGACAGACTCGAGTTTAGAGAACCTTCCCACCAATTAGTCTTTTATGCACAAGTAACAGGAATGCTGGTGGAGTGTGTTATAGATTTACGAAAGCTAGGGCTTAAAGATGAAAGCCACGCAACGCAGCATTTTGATAAGTACCGATTTGATTATGAAGAATGTGCCGAGCAACTTATAGAAGATGAAAGTTATAACTCGGCAGGGCAAATAGAAGTGAATTTAGCCGATCTCAGCTAGATACTCGTCTTTTAATTGCACATAGTTATCTGCCGATACTTTTAAAAAAGCAAGCTCTTGCTCTGTTAATGGGCGAGCTTGTTTAACTGGACTACCAACATATAAATAACCAGACTCCAATCGTTTATTTGGCGGTACTAATGAACCCCCACCAATAATAACGTCGTCCTCTACTATTACATTATCCATTACAATAGCACCCATACCGACAAGTATACGGTTTCCAAGTGTACATCCGTGCAGCATAACCTTGTGCCCTACTGTCACATCATCACCAATAATAAGTGGGTAACCATCTGGGTTGTTTTTAGTGGCGCGCGATAAATGAAGAACACTACCATCTTGTATATTGGTACGTTCACCAATACGTATATAGTTAACATCACCTCGTGCTGCTACTAGAGGCCACACACTAGAGTTGTCACCAATAGTAATATCGCCTACCAAAACAGACGATTCATCAACATAAACAGACGAATTGAAAGAGGGAGTTATACCTTTATAAGAACGGATAGCCATATATATACCTTTTAAATACCAGTTATAGTTGTTTGAGTGTAACAGCAACACTTAAATAGTGGCCAGAAAAGGCCTGTTTTGGTTATAAAACTACCTGTTATAGAGGGTTTAGTTTATATATTGACCGAACAGTGCTTTTTTTTAGTTTTTCTTTAAAAAAGTGCTTGCGTAAAAATCTGTTCTCCCTATAATGCGACCCCACTGAGACGGGGAACGCCAACGCATAGCGAGGCGCAAGCTGCTCAGAGAGTTAAGTAAAACTTCGGTTTTAAATCATCGCAAGAAAGTTTAAAATTAAGTGT
>NZ_PNCT01000006.1:0-26077 GCF_005887365.1 Pseudoalteromonas sp. S3785
AAACTGACCCCATGCCGAACTCAGTAGTGAAACGAAACAGCGCCGATGATAGTGTAGCATTTGCTATGTGAAAGTAGGACATTGCCAGGCTCCAAATACAAGAAAGCCCGACTAGTAATAGTCGGGCTTTTTTACGTCTGCAGAAAAGTAATATTCAGCCCTTAATACGTTTTTCCATCCTTTAAATAGATTACCTAATTATGTGGCTTGGTATTAGCTATAACTTAGTTAGACTATCTATATAGCTTTTCATTGAATTACGTTTCGTAAGTTCGGTCCTAGCTAGCTACACAAGTAGGTTTAGGCTTTGAAAAGCTCGTTTAATATATTAAATAAGCTTTGTAATTAGCTTATAATTTACTTAAATCGTTTAGTTTTAATAAGCCACCTAAAAAGGCCAAGGGCAAATAGCAAAGCGGTGGCGACACCTGATTAAACCCATAGAATTCGTAAAGGTTGATCGCCTATGCTGCCATTGTGTGGCGGATGCAACCATTTTTTAAATTTACTGGCAACGCTCATCTTATCTATATTAAAAACACTTATGAGCTCTCCTGTGTTTGCATTTACTTGTACAAAACTGTGAGGAAAGCGATAAGAGGGATCGCTTTTGGTTTTGAACCTAAAACGACATACCGCATTGTGATTTGACGGGGGTTCTACCCATGTAAGGCGTGTATTTGGCATGGCCTTTTGTGCTGTACTAAGTGCTGCTGATGAAGAAATACTATTCTTTGATTTTACGGTTGCGCTATTAGATTTGTCTATATTTCCAAGAAGGGCTGTTATTAAAGGATCGGTTTGTTTGGGTATTGCCAGCATTATACCGGTTGCTGTTAAGAGGATTAAAGGCAGATCAAAAGTTAAACCAAGTAGCTTATGTCAGTCATACAACAAGCCCAGTGAAGATCTGCGCGCTTTAAACTGAAATGCCTTAGCCCAGTCTTTTTTTAGGCCTCCAAGCGTATAGGCCTGATATGAGGAGTATAAGGCTACCTATTACTACATAGCCGATAACGATTGTTCCAGTGTTGCCTGCAAGTAACGAAAAGTGCACGTTATAAATCCAGGTAACAAAGTAGTTACCCCATACTTCCTCACGTAATATATGTTTGCCATCAAGGCTCAGCCAAACCATTAGCGGTGCAAAAGCGTGCTCCACGGTTTTTTTTTGGTTGTAATATCTTGCGGGGATACAATGTTTATCTTTGCTGGTTTCTAAACGCCACGAGTCTTGTTTATCTGGGTAGTGAGTTTTTAACGTTTGATATGCGGTATCCCAGTTTAAAGGCTTCGCTGTTTCTGTACTTAAATTACTTATATTTTCATTTAGATCGGGGTAATAAACGAGTATAGAACCAGTTAGGGCGATGACTCGAGTAAACCTCCAATAGGTGCCTAGATATAAATGTACATGTCTTGTTATTTTCGCCATGAACCATTAAAAGGCATAAAAGAGTAACCACTAAAAGTATGCAGTATAGGGAGTACGTATTGTATCTTTGTTTAATTGAAAAGAACTGCGACAAAATGTCGCAGCAATAAAATTAGCGTGGCAAACAAAAACGCCAGCTTTATAAGCTGGCGTTTAAATCAGGCTCGGTAATTAATTATGCTTTTGGGCCTGCATTTTTTATATCATCTGAGACATCGTATTTAGCAAAGTTTTCAGTGAAGTCAGCTGCAAGTTTTGCTGCATATTCATTATATTTTGCTTTATCTTCCCATGTATTAATTGGGTTAAGTAGCTTGCTATCTACACCAGGAACTTCCATTGGTACGTCTAGGTTTAATACATCGATATGCTGAGTCTCAACATTGGCAAGCTTACCAGATACAATTGCATCAATAACTGCGCGAGTAGTGGGGATGTCAAAACGTTTACCGGTTCCGTATGGGCCGCCAGTCCACCCTGTATTTACAAGGTAAACCTTTGCGCCAAATTCGCGTACACGCTTCATTAGTAGTTCTGCGTATACACCTGCAGGGCGAGGGAAGAAAGGGGCGCCAAAACACGTTGAGAATGTAGATTCTATATCGCTAGTTGAGCCAATCTCTGTTGAGCCTACTTTAGCCGTGTAACCACTTAAAAAGTGAAAAGCAGCGGCTTCTTCGCTAAGCACTGAAACCGGTGGTAAAACACCGCTTACATCACAGGTTAAAAATACAACAGCTTTAGGCTCGCCAGCACGGTTTTCTACTTTTCGCTTTTCTACGTGCTCTAGGGGGTAAGCAGCACGGCTATTTTGCGTTAAGCTTGTATCATTAAAGTTAGGTGTGCGCGTTTCATCCAATACAACATTTTCTAAAATTGTACCAAAGCGAATAGCATTCCAAATCACTGGCTCATTTTTTTGTGAGAGGTCGATACATTTAGCGTAACAGCCGCCTTCGATATTAAATACGCTTCCTGGTGCCCAACCGTGTTCGTCGTCACCAATTAAAAAGCGTGTAGGATCGGCTGATAAAGTCGTTTTACCAGTGCCTGATAAGCCAAAGAACAATGCTGTATCACCTGCTTCGCCAACATTAGCTGAGCAATGCATAGGTAATACACCTTTAGCAGGGAGAAGAAAGTTTTGAACGGAGAACATCGATTTTTTCATTTCACCGGCATAACGCATACCGGCAAGTAACACTTTGCGTTGAGCAAAGTTAATAATAACTGTACCGTCGCTGTTGGTGCCATCACGCTGTGGATCACATACAAACGAAGGTACATTCATTACCTGCCATTGGGGTAAATCAGATGCATTATAGTTTTTAGGCTCAATAAACATGTTTTTAGCAAAAATATGGTGCCACGCTGTTTCTGTAGTAACAACGACAGGTAGATAGTGCTCAGGATCTGCGCCAACTTCTAGGTGAGAGGTGAAGTGGTCATTACTTTGCACATGTGCTTCTACGCGAGCCCATAAAGCGTCAAATTTGTCTGCATCGAATGGGCGGTTTACATTACCCCATTGGATATCATCTTGTGTTGTTGCTTCTTTTACAATAAAACGGTCTTTTGGCGAGCGACCAGTACGCTTGCCTGTAATTGCAACAAAGGCTCCATTTGCGGCTAGTGTCCCTTCGCCACGACGAATCGCGTGCTCGACAAGTTCAGCTGCGGTTAAATCGACAAAACGTGTTGCGCTTGTAGTCATGTTTATACCTAACTATGTGTGAGAGTTTGAACGGGATAGCTCTGGGTTCTTAGTTCCCTTAAGCTGAAATTATAGTAACAGAAGGATTTGAGATATTCGAGCCTGTAAAGGCCCTAAAAACACATATATTTGCTAAAAAACATGAATAATTTCAATGATACCGGTGTCAGTAAATTAACAAAATTCATGACACCGGTATCATCATTTTATAATATAAAACCGCATATTTTGCGGCTTTATGTTTAACTATGAAGTGGGAGTCTAATTAAAAATATTTTTAATATCTTGCTCGTCAAATATATATTCTTTTAAGCAGTAGTGGCAGCTAATATTCACTGTGCCATTTTCAGCAACGTCGTCAAGTAACTCTTGCTGACCTACATTTACTAACGCGGCGATAGTTTTATCTCGGCTGCAGCCACATTTAAATGTAATAGCTTGCGGGTCAAACACGCGTGGATTATCTTCGTGGTACAAGCGTGTTAAAACCGTATTAGCATCTAGTTCTAATAGTTCTTCGGGTTTTATTGTATCGCTCAGAGCTTCTAAGTGGGTAAAGTCATCTATTGACTTTTGTTTATCTACTGGCAGTACTTGTAAAAACAAGCCACACGCTTTCGCTTTACCTTCGCTTGTATTAGTTGCAAACCATAGTCGAGTTTTTAACTGTTCTGATTGCTCAAAGTAGCTTTCGATACACTCACTTAATGTATCGTGCTCAAGAGGAACTATGCCTTGGTAACGCTCCCCTTTAGTTGGGGTAATCGTAATTACCATGTAGCCTTTGCCTACAAGCTCTTTAACTGTTGAGCCGCTAACCTCGCTTTGCATGCGGGCAATACCACGCATGTTTTGCTTATCATCACCGTTAATAACAGCGTATTTAACAGGGCCATCGCCTTGTAACTGAACGGCTATTTCACCTTCAAATTTTAAAGTTGCAGTCAACAAACACGTTGCAACGAGTAATTCACCTAATAATGCTTTAACTGGCTCAGGGTAATTATGATTAGCTATCATCTCGTTGTAGGCGTGTTCAATTTGAACGAGTTCGCCACGAACATCGAGTTTGTCGAATAAATAACGGTGAAGTAAATCTTGTTGCATGAGCGGCTATACCTAACTTGATTTCATTTTTAAAAGTTCGCGCCTTTGCTTTTTATCTGGCTTTTTATCCGGATGTGGAGCAAAGAAACTGTTGTTTTTGCGTGCGATGGCGTTTTCTTCGCGTTTTGCAATACTTGCGTCAGTTTCTTGATACAAGGTCTGTGCAATGGGGGCGCTTTGGCGTTTTTCAAGCACTTTAAGAACCTTGATAAGCTTTTCATCAACGCCCTGAGTAAGTTTTATGGTCGCGCCAACCTCCACAATTTTACTCGCTTTAGTACGTTGTCCATTATAATGTACTTTGCCGCCTTGTACCATTTCGCGCGCAAGCGCACGGGTTTTGTAAAAGCGCGCGGCCCACAACCACTTATCTAAGCGAACTTTTGGCTCACTACTGTGGTCTGAGTCGGCATTGGTATTATTTTTTTTACTCATTAGGCTTCTTCAATCGACTATTTATATATCGTAAAATTTATCATGAAATCATCGTAGGATGAAGGTATGACGGCGCGTGCTGTTTTTTTAGTCAACATTACATTGCCATATTAATCTGTTTACAAAGTTTAATATTAGTGTGCTTGTTGAATGAAAAATGAAAGGGTACTATGGGTACGCGCTTATGCAGTAAATTAAAATAAGAACATTATTATGGAACAGCAAATTCAACAGCTTAAACAATTTTTAACACGGCTACCCCATGCTAAATTAAGCGCAGTAGTTACGCTGTTAGTTGTTGTTTATCTTGCTTATTTATTCTCAAAGCTAGTATGGCTAGTTTGGCCTCAACCCATCGCATCACCGCTTTCACCTTTACATTATTCAAACCAAACAAAGGCTTCAAGTGCGACTTCTGTGCAAAGCATTATAGAGCAATTTTTGTTTGGTAAAAAAACTGTAACAAATGAAACTAATACTGCACAGCAAAACGAAGTAATTAATAATGCGCCAGAAACACGCTTGAGCATTAACTTAACTGGCATTGTTGCGGTGAGTAATGACGATAAAGCAGGTGTAGCTATTATCGAATCACAGGGGCGCCAAGTAAGTTATCTTGTTGAAGAAGTTGTGCAAGGAACACGTGCAAAAGTTGCACAAATACTCCCCGATCGCGTTATTTTAAGTGTAAATGGGCGATTTGAAACGCTAATGCTAGATGGTCTAGACTTTACAAAAAAAGTGTCTATGCCTGTGCTAGCAGCCCGTGAAGAACAAGATATGGGACCACAAAAGTTAAAGCAAAGCGAGTTGCAAATTAACGCAACCGCTGACCCTGATATAAAAGAAGCAATAAAAGAAACACGAGAAGAGCTACTAAGTGAGCCTGGAAAGTTATTTGATTATATTCGTGTTTCACAAGCAATGCGTGATGGTGAATTAATTGGCTATCGTTTAAGCCCCGGTAAAGAGCCAGCATTGTTTAAGCAAATGGGTTTACAAAATAATGATTTAGCCGTGGCTATAAACGGTTACCAATTAACAGATTTACAACAGGCAATGGCAGCTATTAATGAGCTGCGCAACACTAGCGACGCTACAATCACGATAGAACGTGACGGTGAGCAAATCGATGTGCAATTTAGCCTGCAATAACTTAGCTTTGGAGTTTTAACATAATGGTTCAGGTGCTACACCTCAAAAAAATTAAAAAAGGGTTAGCTAAGTACGCAGCGCTTTTTTTAGCAGCCAGTATTTCGTTGTCGGTTTCAGCTGTTGAATATGCTGCAAACTTTAAAGGCACAGATATCAACGAGTTTATAAACATTGTTGGTAAAAACCTTAATAAAACAGTGATCATTGACCCAAATGTGCGCGGTAAAGTAAACGTACGTAGTTATGAGTTAATGGATGAAGCGCTGTACTACCAATTTTTCTTAAATGTACTTGAAGTGTATGGCTACTCAGCAGTAGAAATGGACAACGGTATTATTAAAATTGAAAAAAGCTCTGACGCTAAAAAATCAAATGTACCGCTAATTACCGAAAACAGCGCTGCATCGGGCGATATGATGATCACCCGTGTGGTACGGGTTAAAAATGTAAGTGTTCAAGAACTTGGTCCATTAGTGCGCCAGTTTAGCGATCAAAAAGACGGTGGCCATGTAGCAAACTTTAATGCTGCAAACGTCATGATGCTAACGGGGCATGCTGCTTCGGTTAACCGCTTAGTGGAAATTATTCGCTCGGTAGATCAAGCCGGTGATAAGCGTGTAGATATTGTTAAGCTTAAATACGCAACGGCAGATGATGTGGTTTCTGTTGTTGAAAATATTTACAAAGACAGCGGCAAAGGCAGCGTACCAGAATTTTTAATTCCTAAGGTGGTTGCGGATGGCCGTACAAATAGCGTAATTGTAAGCGGTGAAGGGCAAGCCCGTACCCGTGCTATAGAACTAATTAAGCGACTAGATGGCGAACTTGAAAGCCAAGGCAATACCAAAGTATTTTACTTAAACTACGCCAAAGCAGAAGATTTAGTAAAAGTACTACAAGGGGTAAGTAAAACGCTTGCAGAAGATGGTCAAGGCACAAGTAAAACTCGTACAAACAATAAAAACGATGCCAGTATTGAAGCACATCCAGATTCAAACTCGTTAGTTATTACCGCTCAGCCCGATACCATGCGTTCATTAGAGACCGTAATTGATAGGCTCGACATTCGCCGCGCGCAAGTACTTGTAGAGGCCATCATTGTTGAAGTAATGGAATCAGATGGCGTTAACTTAGGTACGCAATGGATTTCAGAAGATGGCGGTATGCTGCAGTTTAACAATGGCTCAACGGTACCGGTAGGCTCATTAGCGGTTGCCGGTATTCAAGCGCAAGACACCACAACCACACAAACCATAATAGGTACAGAAACCGGTAATGTTACCAGCTATGATGAAACGACCGAGGGTGACTACACTGCACTTGCTTCATTACTAAGTGGCGTAAATGGCTTAGCATTTGGTTTAGTTAAAAACGACTGGGGTGCCATTATTCAAGCTGTTTCAACCGATACCAACTCAAATATTTTAGCTACGCCTTCTATTACCACCATGGATAACGAAGAAGCATCGATGATAGTGGGTCAAGAAGTGCCCATTATTACTGGTTCGCAAACAGGTAGTAATAACGACAACCCATTTCAGACCATTGAACGCCAAGAAGTAGGTGTAAAATTAAAAGTAACCCCACAAATTAATGATGGCTCAGCAGTACAATTATTAATTGAACAAGAAGTATCAAGTGTAAGTGGTGCAACCGCTGTTGATATTTCTGTTAATAAACGCGCCATTACCACAACCGTTATGGCTGATGATGGTGGTATGGTTGTGTTAGGCGGCCTAATTGATGAAGACGTACAAGAAAGTGTGTCTAAGGTGCCAATTTTAGGTGATATTCCAATTTTGGGTCACTTATTTAAGTCAACGAATACCACCAAACGTAAGCGTAATCTTATTGTATTTATTCGCCCAACTATTATTCGTGATGGCGTTAATATGAACAAGTTAAGCTTTAATAAGTACAACTTTATCCGTGGCGAGCAAATTAAAGAAAAAGAAGATGGTATAGAACTGATGCCAAATTCAGATGTTCCTTTACTTCCATCGTGGGATGATGAGCTTATTTTGCCACCAACTTATGAAGAGCACTTAAAAGCATTAAGCTCTAAAGAACGTGCAGAGCGTGAAGATGACTAGCGCAATAGAACAAATAAACGAAGAAGTGGTTCATCGCAGTGATGAACCGCGATCTGAGGAGTTACTGACAAGTAACGACTTAGTTGAGTTACCTCCAAAACGTTTACCTTTTTCCTATGCGCGCAGAGCGGGTGTACTGCTTAGTAAAAATAATGAACAGCAAGTTGTGTATTACCGCGGCGAGCTAGATGTTGAAGTATTGTTAGAAGTGCGTCGTATTGCAGGAAACGGCTTTACTCTCGAGCAATTAGCTGACGATAAATTTGAGTTACTATTAGAGGCTGCGTATCAGCGCGATAGCTCTGAAACACAACAAATGATGGAAGATATTGGTAACGAGGTTGATTTATTCTCCCTTGCCGATGAGCTCCCACAAACCGAAGATTTATTAGCCGGCGATGATGATGCGCCTATCATCAAGCTAATCAACGCCATGTTAAGCGAAGCAATTAAAGAAGGTGCATCCGATATACATATCGAAACCTTTGAGCAAGAGCTTGTGATTCGCTTTAGGGTTGATGGCGTATTAAAAGAAGTGCTTAAACCTAATCGTAAGCTTGCCTCGTTATTAGTATCGCGTATTAAGGTAATGGCGAAACTAGATATAGCAGAAAAACGTATTCCGCAAGATGGCCGTATCAGCCTGCGTATTGCAGGGCGTGCAGTAGATGTGCGTGTATCTACTATGCCATCTAGCTTTGGTGAGCGTGTAGTACTGCGTTTACTTGATAAAAATAATGCCCGCTTAAACCTTGAAGATTTAGGCATGACGCCGCAAAACCGAGAGTTGTTTGCTGATTTAATTAGTAAACCACACGGTATTATTTTGGTTACTGGCCCAACGGGGTCTGGTAAAAGTACCACTTTGTACGCCGGTATGAGCCAAATAAACTCTCGCGATCGCAATATTTTAACGGTAGAAGACCCAATAGAGTACGAAATTCCGGGGATTGGCCAAACACAAGTAAATACCAAAGTAGACATGACCTTCGCCCGCGGGCTTCGCGCAATATTACGTCAGGATCCCGATGTAGTTATGGTTGGTGAAATACGTGACCTTGAAACCGCGCAAATTGGCGTGCAAGCATCACTTACAGGTCACTTAGTGATGTCTACACTTCATACCAATACCGCCTCGGGCGCAATTACCCGTATGGAAGACATGGGGGTAGAACCATTCTTACTTTCATCGTCATTGTTAGGCGTGCTGTCGCAGCGCTTGGTACGTACTTTATGTAATAGCTGTAAAGAAGGTCACACTGCTGATGAACGTGAATGTGAGCTACTAGGTGTCCCTTTTGATAGCGCACCTACAATTTACCGCGCAGTAGGGTGTGAAGAGTGTAACTTTAATGGTTACCGTGGCCGTACTGGTATTCATGAATTACTGGTGGTTGATGAAGAAATACGCGAAATGATACACAGTGGCAAAGGCGAGCAAAGTGTTGAAAAATACATTCGCCAAAAAAGCCCAAGCATACGCCAAGATGGCTGCAGCCGGGTACTGGCAGGCAAAACAACCCTTGAAGAAATTCTACGCGTTACCCGTGAGGAAGCCTAACCATGGCGGCGTTTGAATACCGTGCCCTTGATGGCCGAGGGAAAGAGCAAAAAGGCATTTTAGAAGCCGATACAGCGAAGCAAATTCGCCAAGCGCTGCGCGAAAAAAAACTTACGCCGCTTGAAGTTGTCCCTGCTGCAGAAGGGGAAAAACAAGTTAGTGGCGCAAAAACGCCGTTATTAAGTCGTTTTTTCAAACCCAGCGTATCGACCTCCGATTTAGCCCTTATTACGCGCCAGCTTGCTACCCTCATTCAATCGGCGTTACCTGTTGAAGGGGCCGTAATGGCGGTGGCAGAGCAATGTGAAAAGCCTCGCTTAAAACGTATGCTTATGTCGGTACGTTCCAAGGTGGTAGAGGGTTACACTCTGGCCGATGGTATGAGTGAATTTCCTCATGTATTTGATGATTTATACCGAGCAATGGTAGCCGCAGGTGAAAAATCAGGGCACCTTGACCAAGTATTAAATCGCCTGGCCGATTACACCGAACAACGTCAACACATGCGCAGCCAAATTACTCAAGCCATGGTTTACCCCACCATTTTGGTTATTTTTGCTATTGGTATTGTGTCGGTGTTGCTCGGTACTGTGGTACCCAAAATTTTAAAAACCTTCGAAAAAACGAAGCAAGTACTGCCTTGGACGACCGAATGGGTTATGGCAGGCAGTCACTTTGTACAAAATTATTGGTTTATAAGTTTGTTAGTCATTACTGCGCTGGCAGTAGGCATTAAACATGCACTTAAACAACCTAAAATTCGCTTTTGGTGGGACGACCGCGTTCTGCACATGCCTGGTTTTGGTAAAGTAGCGCGGGGTATTAATACAGCGCGTTTTGCTCGTACACTCAGTATTTTATCGTCAAGCTCAGTGCCACTACTTGAAGGAATGCGTATTTCGGGTGGTGTATTAGCCAATGAAAAAATGAAAAAGTCGGTGGCCGATGCTGCCGATAGAGTCAGTGAAGGTGCAAGCCTGAGAGCGGCCTTACAGCAAACTAAATTATTTCCACCGATGATGCTACACATGATCGCCAGCGGTGAAAAATCAGGTGAGTTAGAACAAATGTTAGAGCGCGCGGCTAATAACCAAGACCGTGAGTTTGAAAGCATGGTAAACGTATCATTAAAATTATTAGAGCCAGCAATGATTGCCTCTATGGCAGTGATTGTTTTGTTTATAGTAATGGCTATTTTACAGCCAATAATGGCAATGAATAAAGCAGTAGGACTTTAAGCTTTAAGGGGTTAGCTAAGTGAATATTTACTTAGATGATGCCAAATTAAATTATGTTTTTGGAAAATGAGGTATTTACGTGAATAAACAATCAGGTTTTTCTTTACTCGAAGTAATGGTGGTATTGGTTATTATCGGGATGATTATGTCAATTGTGGCGCCTAATATTATGGGCCAACAAGAAGAAGCTGCTATCGATAAAGCACATTTAGATATTCAACAGCTTGAAGATGCAATGAGCTTATACAAGCTAAAAAATAAGAGCTACCCGAGCACAGAGCAAGGCCTTGAAGCACTGGTAAATAAAACCAGCATTGAACCAGTACCTAAGCGTTTCCCCGACGGTGGCTTTATTAATGAATTACCAGAAGACCCATGGGGTAACGCTTACCAGCTAATTAGCCCAGGCGAAATTGGCAAGTTTGATATTTTTTCAATGGGACCCGATGGCGAAGCTGGTACCGATGATGATATTGGCAACTGGAACGAAGACGAGCAATAAATGCGACTTAACCAAGCAGTACGGTTAAATACGATTGCACGAGGCTTACTATGCAAGTAAGCCTTAATCGTATGCGCGCCCACCATCGTGGGTTTAGCTTAATAGAAATTTTAGTGGTACTGACTATTATCGCATTTGCGACCAAAATGGTGGTATACAGCTTAGAAGGTGGCGCCGAAGATGAGCTTGATACTCAAGCGCTTAGGCTGCATACCACCATTAACATGGCCTCTGAATTTGCTATTTTAAATCAAATAGAACTTGGCTTAATGGTTGAGGAAAACACCCTTGAGTTTTTAGTATTTGATGGCGAAAAATGGATTACCTTTGACCGCGAAGACCTTTACAAACCCATTGAGCTTGATGAACGGCTAAAACTCACGCTCAATTTAGAAGATTTAGCCTGGTCACAAGAGAACTTACTTGAGCAAGCTAATTGGCGTGAGCTAATGAGCGGCGGCGATGACGATAGCTTATTAGAGCTTGAAAAACTAAAAATACCGCAAGTCCTTATTTTATCATCTGGTGAGGTTAGCGCCTTTCAGCTTATTGTTGAATTAAAAGAGCAAAGTGAGCCTGTGTATTACATTGAAGGGGAATTTACGGCCCCTGTTAATTTGCGAAAAGAGCCATAATAATGAGGCTAAATAAAGGCTTTACCTTACTCGAAGTGCTTGTGGCGTTAAGTATTTGTGCTATGGCTGGGATTGCGGCTATGCAAGCAACCGGCGAGCATATAAATCATTTAACCACACTTGAAGAGCAAACGTATGCATCGTGGGTGGCAGAAAATGTGCTCGTGGAGCAGCGTAGCAAAGGTAAAGATTGGCAGGCTAAAAATGGCGCGCGTGGCAGCGAAGTAATGGCGGGCGTTGAGTGGTTTTGGAAGCAAGAAATAGCAAAAACAGCAGACAAAAGCTTTGTAAAAGTGACCATAAATGTTTTTAGCGATGAAAAATATGAGCAATCGGTGTACGAGCTTTCAACTTATTTAAATAAAGGCAGCTAATAAGTGAAGCAGCGCGGATTTACATTAATCGAAGTATTAGTTGCTATGGCTATTTTAGCGGTGGTGATTATGGCGACTCACCAAATTTTAGACTCAACCACCAAAGCAAAAGAAGCCTCTGATGAAAAAATAGCGGAGCTTAACGGCCTACAAACCGCATTTAGGTTAATGGATCAAGACTTTAGCCAAATGACCCAGCGCACTGTACGTAATGAAGCCGGTGATGCACAAGCGCAATACTTACTAGCAGGGCGTTATTTATTAGAAAGCCAATACGATGGTATTGCGTTTGTACGCGATGGCTGGGTAAACCCGATTAATTTGCTGCCTCGTTCTGAGTTACAAGCTGTAGGGTATAGAGTACTTGATGACAATTTAGAACGTGTATACAGAGTGTATGTAGATCAGCTTGATAATATGGAGCCGCGGGTACAAGTTGTTTTAAAGGGTATTGAAGAGCTTAAATTTGAATTCTTAGATGCCAACAACGAATGGCAAGAGCAATGGCAAATAAAAGCGTTACCTAAAGCGGTTGCAGTTACTTTGCAGCAAATTGAGGCAGAGCCTATTCGTCGTGTTTTTTTAGTACCCGGGCAGGGCAAAAACAGCGGGGAGAGTAATTAATGAATAAGCACAAAACTCGCGGTGCCGCATTAGTTATTGTGCTGTTTATTGTTGCACTGGCCGCGATATTAGCTGTAGAAATGAGTGCTAATTTAATGGTGCAGGTTCAAAAAAGCACTAACCTGCAAGGTCATCAGCAAGCAAAGTGGTATGCTTACGGTGCTGAAGAGCTGGCGATAAAGGCACTAAAGTTAAGTAAAGACGATGATCCTGACAAAACCTCATTAGATCAGGTTTGGGCCACGCAAGGCGACACTCAATACCCTGTAGATAACGGCACGCTAAGCGGTAAAATTACTGACCTACAAGCGTGTTTAAATCTAAATGCATTAGGGGAAGCGCCAGATCCAAACTCTACGAGCAAAACCAACCCTGCCCATAAAGCACTGTTTGCATTATTAGAAAACATTGAAGATTTACCTGCCGAGGAAAGCGAAGAAGCAATGGCAGACAGTGTATTTGACTGGCTTGATGAAAACAGCATTACCTATCGTTCAGGCGCTGAAGAAGACGAGTATTTATCTCGGGATTACCCTTATATGAGCGCAAATAGTTTATTTGCATCACCTTCTGAGCTGCGTTTGGTAAAAGGTTTTAATCCGCTAGTAATGGAAAAGGTATTACCTTTTGTGTGTGTTATCCCGGGGTCTCCCTTATTATCGATTAACGTCAATACGTTACTTCCCGAACAAGCACTTATTTTAAGTGCCATGATTGACGAATTATCGTTATCAGGCGCGGAGGCGGTTATAGCAGCGCGTCCTGAAACCGGATTTGATAGCGTAGATGAATTTTTTTCCGAGGTACAGCAGCAAGGCGGTACAAATTTAGATTCGGTTAAAGAGTTATTTAGTATTAACAGCGAATATTTTAAATTACAAACGCAGGCGACATTTGTCGATTTGCGTTTTTCGATGACCACATTACTTCATGCCAAAAATGGCGAAGTAACGATACTGGCGCGAAAATTTGGAGGCGTACAGTGACAGAAATACTGCTGATCCGCACGGGTCAAACAGAGCAAGATAAATTAAATTGGTTAATTTATTCACCACAAGAACAAGAAATAATTGCCAGTGGGGAATTAACCGATGCAAGCCGTTTAAGTGAGCTAAGTGAAAAAGCGCAAACCCGCGAGGTAGTGATATTACTGCCTAGCGATCAGGTGCAGCTTAAAACAGTGGCGTTGCCAACTAAATGGAATCGTAAGTTAGAGCAAGCGTTGCCATACATGCTTGAAGAAGATATTGCGTGCGATATAGACGAGCTATTTGTCGCAATTGGCGAGCCCACCATGATTAATGAGCAGCATGCAATTAAAGTTGCCCTAACTGATCGCGCGTGGTTTGAGGCTTGGCTTGCTTTATTTTCAGAGCATAATTTGGCGGTATACACCATTTTACCTGATGCTCTGCTACTGCCTACCAGCGAGGATGATACATTAACCGCCATAGAGCTTAATAATCAGTGGTTATTTAAAAGAGGCGATTGGCATATTAGTGCTGTTGAAAATAGCTGGCTAAGGGATTACTTAAGTGCGCTTGGTGAGCCGAGCGTAAAGCACTATAGCCCAGCTAATCAGTTTCCTGAAAGTATTAACCTTATTGCTCAAACAAGTGACTACGATTTACCATTGGCCTTATTTGCCAAACAACTTACCAGCGTTAAATTTAATTTACGTCAAGGTATGTACCAGCTTAAAAAGAAAAGTGCACTGTGGTGGGGTTATTGGAAGGGCGCAGCCATTATTACCGGTGTTGCTTTATTTGCTACCATTGCAATAAAGCTGATTGAACTAAATCAACTTAACTCGCGTGTTGAGCTTGCTAAAGCCCAGGTGGTAGATAGATACCAAAAAGCATTCCCAGGAACTAAAGTACGTCCTAACTTAATTAAAAGCCAAATCAGGGGCGCGCTTAAAACCATTAATGGCGAAAGTGAAGCCGGGTTTTTAGATTTGACCAGCGAATTAGTTGGCGTATTTTCGCAAATAAGCGAATTTACGCCAGAAACCCTACGTTACGATAAGGGCCGTAATGAGCTGCGAATACGCGCACGCGCAAAAGATTTTCAAACGTTTGGTAAAGTAAAAAGTATACTGGAGCAACAAGGATTAACGGTTGAACAAGGGTCGTTAAATAACGATGGCGACTTTGTAGTAGGCGAAATAAAACTGCGAGGTGCAGTATGAAAAAGCAGATAATGCAATACTGGCGCTCATTAAAAGAGCAAGAGCAGCAATTGATTATGGTTGCTGGTGGTATATTTGTTGTTTTTGTTTTAGTAATGGGCATTTTTAGACCTTTAAATAACGCCATAGATAAAGCCAAAAAGTCGTATGTCACTCAACAAGAGCTGCTCGTATGGGTTGATCAAAGCATAGTAAAGTTAAAAGCGGCGGGTAACACGCAGGCAATTAGCAATCAAAACATTAGCCAAGTGGTTAATTCAACGCGTAGTCGCTACCGTATTACTATTAGTAAAATGCAGCCTAACGATAACTCGTTACGTTTAACGCTTGATTCGGTAGAGTTTAATCAATTAATAGAATGGTTAGATGAACTGGTTAATCAGCATGGCTTAAGAGTAGAGAACCTGGATTTAAGCAAAGATGATAAATCAGGGTTTGTACGTGTAAGTCGCTTAGTACTAGAGAAGTAATGAATGAAAAAAATAATAATATTATCAGTGGTATTTTTTATTAGCTTTATTGTGTTTTGCATAATGAAATTACCAGCGGCCATTGCGTTAGACCTAGCTAAGCCGTACCTACCAAAGCAGCTTGAAATAGGCCAAACCGTAGGGACTGTGTGGCAAGGTCAAATGATGCAGGTGCGCTATCAAGACGAACAGCTAAATAATGTTCGCTGGGATATTGCTGGCTTGCAGTTATTTACTGGCAATTTAAATGCTAACTTAAAATTTGGTAACCCGCGTGAGCGTAGCGATATTTCGGGCTATGCTGATGTGAATTACGGACTATTTAATAATGTGGTTACCGTTACCGATGGTATAATTCGCTCGACCGTAGAGCGTGCCATGCAACGTATTGCATTACCTATACCGGCTACCGCCAAAGGTCGTGTCATTTTAGAGCTGAATGAGTACACCTCAGGTGTGCCTTATTGTGAGTCATTAAAAGGCGAGATTGCCAGCCCAAATATAGATGTTAAAGGCTTTAATGGCTGGTTTAATATTGGGCCACTGAGTGGCATGTTAAGCTGTAAGTCGGGCGATATAGCCATTTTGGTCGACCCAGATAACACCTTAGGCCTTGAAGCCGACGCAACACTTAAAGCTAACTTTGACTTTAAAGTAGCAGGCTATGTTAAACCTGATGCCAGCTTACCCAAAGATGTGCACGACGCGGTTAAGTTTTTAGGCCGCCCTGATGCACAGGGCCGCTACCCACTTAATTTTTAATGTAACAAAAGAGATTTAATGCAATTACCACAGTTTAACGAACAACACGCACAGCAATTAAGTGCATTTTTGAGTACACAACCTCAGGCTATGTCATTAACACAAAGCCAAGGCTATCTATTTGGGGTTATTTGCTCGCCAAGCCCATTAGAAGTTCACCAGTGGTTAGCGCATATCGTGCCTAATACGGCTAACGATTTAGACGAAGAAATACTGTTTTTATTTATGGCGTTGTACCATCAAATTAGTGAGCAAGTATTTGAAACCGGTTACAAGTTACCCGCTGATTTTGACCTTGAGTATACCCAAGCCTGGAGTGAAGGTTTTTTACGTGCTACTCAAGAATACGCACAACCTCTATTAACAGCTCCTGCGTTAGAGCCTCAGTACAAAGAAGCACTAGAGAGTGCGCTAAGTACGCTTAGCTTTTTTGCTGTTGATGAGCAAACAAGAGTGCAAATTGCGCAGCAAAACAACATGACACTCGAAGCCTTATATCAGTATCAGTACGAATCAATGGGCGACTTTGCATTAGGTTTTGCCGAGCTAATTGAGGTGGTGGCCATAAACAGTGGGCTGATTACAGATGAAGGGTGGGAAGAGTAGCCTTTAGGTATTAAACGGCGCTTAGGATAATTAAGCGCCAAGTTCTAAAATAATATCAGTGCAGCCTTTTTTACACTTAACAACACCTTTACCCGGTTCATTGGTGGCTAAATCGAGTGTTAACACCTCGCCGCACTGCTCACAGTACAAGGTTTTTCCTTGCGATAGCTTTTTAAGTATTGTGCGCTGTTTCTGAAAAGAGTCACTCGCTTTTTTGTTTAGTTGCGAAAAATCCACTACTTAGCTCTCTTTTGATCTAATGCATCCGATACAATTTTACACACTGTATTTAAACGCTCTTCGTAAAAATATAAATTTAAGTCACGCTCGCGGCAATAACGTAAATGAAATAACTGCACTGAATCATCAGTGGTAAAGGTTTTTTCAATATATTCGTTCTCAGACTCAGATAGCTTTAATGCACTGCTAATACGGTTTTTAGCCATATTGGCTGCAGGGCTACGGTTTATTTTGCTCGCATCACTTAAAAAACCCACACCTTCACCTAATAGCTTTTCACGGGGCTCTTTAACTAATGGGTGATCAATAGTAAAAAACGCAAGGATCAAAATGACCAATATAATAAATTTTTTCATAAATGCGTAAACCTTGATCTTAATGGGGTAATTTTAGCAAGCAGTGTAATAAACTGCATTTTAAAAGCAAGTAACTGAGATGAATAAATTATTAGCAATCTATACCTGTAATTTTAGCCAGCATTGTTATAATAGCCAACAGCAGTTAGATATTTCTGAAATATCTGAAAGTATTCAAACAGCTGATTATTTAAACTAATCACACTTACCATTAACGAACTACAGTTACTGTATAGAATACGCACATATTGCTACGTTTTTATTTCCAAGCGGCGTTGAGGAACTTCGATGGACAAGCAAATTAAAGTAAAGAATATACCTGCAGAGGTTAAAATCCAACAACCGGATTTAAGCCGTCAAGACGACAGGTTTAATCCACGTAACCGAATTTATGTTCGCGCAGTAAAAGGGCTTCATCAGTTACTTAGACAGCGTATAGGTTTATTAGGCATGCTTGCTTTTATGCTTTTGCCTTGGATAAATTTTAATGGCCAGCAAGCTGTTTTATTTGATTTAGTAGGTCAAAAGTACAATATTTTTGGGCTAACGCTGTGGCCGCAAGATTTCACTATATTAGCCTTTATATTTATGTTGGCCGCGTTTGCACTCTTTTTGGTTACTACCTTTTATGGAAGAGTATGGTGTGGCTATACCTGCCCGCAAACGGTATGGACCTTTATATTTATTTGGTTTGAAGAAAAGTTTGAAGGCACAGCGAATCAGCGTAAAAAGCTAGATCAACGCCCGATGGACTTTGATAAGTTTTGGCGAAAAACATCAAAGCACACCAGTTGGGTTTTATTTGCCTTATATACGGCGATTTCGTTTGTCGGATACTTTACGCCTATCCGTGAATTACTCCCTGACTTTGTTACTTTTAATGTAGGTGGCTACGCGCTGGTAAGTATTGTTTTCTTTGCCGCGTGTACCTACGCTAACGCAGGGTGGATGCGTGAAATTATGTGTTTACACATTTGCCCCTATTCGCGTTTTCAATCGGCTATGTTTGATAAAGACACTTACACCGTAACGTACGATGAAAAACGCGGCGAAAGCCGAGGCCCACGTTCGCGTAAAATTGCCCACGAAGATTTAGAAATGGGCGACTGTATAGACTGTAACTTATGTGTGCAGGTGTGCCCTACAGGGATAGATATTCGTAATGGTTTGCAAGCCGAGTGTATTAACTGTGGTGCATGTATTGATGCCTGCGATGGTGTAATGGATAAAATGAATTATCCGCGTGGTCTTATTTCTTATACTACAGAGCGTAATCTCGAAACACCTGAAAATAAAACCAACCCACTGCGAGCTAAAATCATAGGTTACACGGTCATTCTGGTGGTGCTTACCAGTGCGCTGGTGGCTAACATTGCATTTAGAAAGCCTATGGACTTTGACATAATACGAGACCGTAACCAACTGTATCGTGTTGACTTTAATGGCTTGGTAGAAAACACCTATACATTAAAAGTAATCAACAAGGCGCAGTACGAGCAAACCTTTAATATTGATGTTCAAGGCCTTGAAAACTTTAAGTACATTGGCAAACAAACATTTACAGTGCAAGCAGGGCAATCGCATAATGTGCCACTGTCACTTGTGATGGACCCGTATGATTTAAAAGCGCCAATGACGGAGTTTAACTTTGTACTTTCACCGGTTAATGACCCCGATGAAAGCATATCGCAACCGAGTAATTTTTTTAAAGCGCGATAAACACACTAACAAAAGCGGGGTAACCCGCTTTTTACATTAAGAAGCCCATGAGTAAATTTAGTTTTGAAGATTTAACGCCCGACTTAATTCTCGATGCGATAGAAAGCGTTGGTGTATATGCAGAGTCAGGTTTATTAGCACTTAATAGCTACGAAAACAGAGTCTACCAATTTAAGGCGGAAGATGGCCTGCGCTACGTTGTTAAGTTTTACCGACCTGAGCGCTGGAGCAAAGCGCAAATACAAGAAGAGCATGACTTTGCATACGAGCTTGCCGAGGCTGAAGTACCCGTTGTTGCACCCATTAAGCACAACGGAGAAAGCTTATTTGAGCACAAAGGTTATGTATTTGTGTTATTTCCAAGTGTAGGCGGGCGGCAGTTTGAGGTGGATAACTTAGATCAGCTTGATGTAATGGGTCGTTTAATTGGGCGTATGCATCAAGTAGCTAAAAGCAAAGCATTTGAGCACAGACCCACGTTTAGCTGCGAAGAATATTTGCATACAGCTAAAGTTCATCTGCAAAAAAGTAATTTGGTACCTATGGGGATCAGCACGGCTTTTTACACCATATTGGACTTGGTTATTGAGCAAGCGCAAGCTCAGTATAAAAATGTGCAAACGATACGCTTACATGGTGATTGCCACGCAGGTAATATTTTATGGGCAGGCGAAGCACTTATGTTTGTTGATTTAGATGACGCTCGCCAAGGGCCGGCCATTCAAGATTTATGGATGATGCTCAGTGGCGATCGTCAAACACAGCTGTTACAGTTAGACACCCTTGTAAATGCGTATGAAGAGTTTTGTGATTTTGACCACGCTCAACTCAAATTAATTGAACCGCTTCGTGCAATGCGTATTATTCACTATATGGGTTGGGTGGCTAAACGATGGAGTGATCCGGCGTTCGTACGGAACTTTTCATGGTTTGCTGAAGACAAATACTGGGAGCAACAAATTTTAGCGCTCAAAGAGCAACTTGCCGCATTGCAAGAAGCCCCGCTGAAGTTATTGCCATAAAATTTTATTTAAAAAGTACACGAGATACCAATGCTTAAAAAATTGAAACTGAGCCTATTACTTTTATGCTTACCATTTGCAGCCTTTGCTGCACAGTTTGAAGCCGATAACCAATATACTGTTATTGATGTAGAAAAAAGCGCAGAGCCGCAAGTAACCGAATTTTTCTCGTTTTACTGTCCGCATTGTTTTAAATTTGAGCCTGTTGCAAAGGCAATTGAAAAAAGCCTACCTGCGGGCACTGAATTTATAAAAAACCACGTTAATTTTTTAGGTGGCGTATCACCACAGGCACAAAGCAACTTAAGCTACGCCTACTTAATCGCTAAAAAGCACGGTCAAGCACAAAGTATCAGCGACCAAATTTTTAAAAGTATTCATGTACAGCGCGCACCTTTAACGCAAATGAAAGACGTTAAAAAATTACTTGAAGTTAACGGTATCGATAGTGCAACGTTTGATCAAGACATTGCCAGCATGCCAATTATTTCAGCTGAGCGCGCAATGCAAGACAAACAAAATAAATATTCAAAACTAGGTGCGCTAACTGGTGTGCCTACCTTTATCGTAAACGATAAATATAAAATAAACATTAACACCATTAATAACCAGCAAGAACTGAATGAGTTAGTTGCGTTTTTATTGACACTTTAATCTCGGAGAACAATAACAATGATCAAATTAGTTAAAGCAGGTTTACTTGCATTACTACTGCCTATGGCTGCTAGCAGTGTAGCTGCCACTTATGAAGAAGGCGTGCATTACGATGTGGTTGCAGAGCGCGCCACTAAAAAGCCAGAGGTAAAAGAGTTTTTCTCATTTTATTGCCCTGCTTGTAATAACATGGAAGCATTAATTGGTGAGTTTAAGCCAAAGCTAGACAAAGACGTTAAATTTAAAAAGAGCCATGTTGATTTTGTCGGTGTTCGCGATCCAGAAAACCAACAAATGATGAGCCAAGCGTTAGCCACCGCGGAAGTACTTCCACAAAAAGATAAAATTGTTGCGGCTATTTTTAATCATATCCACACTAAGCGCGCTAAATTTAACGAGCTTGCAGATGTAAAAGATGTGTTTGTAGCGCAGGGCGTTGATGGCGATAAGTTTGATAAACTATACAAAAGTTTTTCGGTACGTACATTAAGCTCTAAAATGAAGCGTGACCAAAATTACTTTAAAGAAAAAGGCGCGCTACGTGGCGTACCAACCTTTATCGTAAATGGTAAATACAAATTAAACCTAGGCCGTGAGTCTGGTATTACTGCGCCAGAAGATATTAGTAAATTAATTAACTATTTAGCGAACAAGTAAGATTTGCTAAAACCAAAAAAGCTCCGTAAGGAGCTTTTTTGTTTATAGGGATATAGTAATGGAAAAAATATTAATATCGAGTTGTTTATTTGGCTTACCTGTTCGATACGATGGTAAAAGCCAAGCATTATTACACCCGCAAATTAATGTATGGCGTAAAGAAAATAGGTTAGTTATGTTTTGTCCTGAGGTGGCTGGTGGATTGCCAACCCCTAGAGCATCAGCAGAGATAAAACAAGGCAGAGTAGTAACGAGCACTTATGAGGATGTAACTAAAGAATTTAAATCAGGTGCAGCTAAAGCCCTAGACTTATGTAATGAGCATGCAATTCGTTTTGCTTTACTTAAAGAGTCGAGCCCTTCGTGTGGTAGAAATACAATTTATGATGGTAGCCATAGTGGGGTAAAAGTACAGGGCATGGGTATGACTGCTAAGTTGCTGATGGAGCATCAAATTGAAGTGTTTAGTGAAAATCAAATACCAGCACTTATAAAGGTGCTGGCATTATAATATTAACTCACTATTTTCTTTGTAAGAAAACACCCGATTCTATGTGATGCGTATAAGGGAACTGATCAAATATCGCAAAGCGCTTAACATGATGAGTGCGGGTTAAATGATCTAAATCGCGCTCAAGTGTGTCTGGGTTGCACGATATATAAATAATGTTCTCGTAGTTGGCCACTAAGTCACATGTAAGGGTATCCATACCTGCACGTGGAGGGTCGACTAAAATAGTTTGGCAATCGTAACTTTTTAAATCTATCCCCTCTAAACGCGAAAAGGTACGTTCACCATTCATTGCCTGGGTAAACTCTTCACTCGACATGCGAATTATATCTAAGTTATCTACTTTATTTTTAGCAATGTTGTATTGCGCTGAATGCACAGAAGACTTAGATATTTCAGTAGCTAATACGCGATTAAATGAACCCGCTAATGCGATAGAGAAATTACCATTACCACAGTAAAGCTCCAGTAGGTCATTTCTAAGTGGTTTACATAAGTCTTGTGCCCACTCCAGCATTTTTATATTCACTTTAGCGTTAGGTTGCGTAAAGCTATTTTCTACTTGTTGATAAATAAGCTCCTGGCCGTTTACGGTTAAACGCTCAGTAACAAAATCATTGCCTAGTACTTCTTTTTGTTTGCGCGCACGACCGATAAAGTCAATATTGTACTTACTGCTCAGTTTTTCTTTCAGGGCTTTTATTTCAGTTAGCCACTGATCATCGAGTGGTTTGTGATAAAGCAAGCTTACTAAAATTTCGCCACTTAATGACGATAAGTAATCGATTTGAAACAGCTTACGACGTAATACTTCACATGACTTTAAATTATCAATCATCACCTGCATAACTTCACCAACTAATGGCGCTGCAGGGTCAAAGGTGTCGACGCGAATTTTTTCTTTCGTGGCCTGATCAAACATAATATGAAATAGATCATCCCCATCGTGCCATACTCTAAATTCAGCACGTTGGCGGTAGTTAATTGGCTCAGAGCTAAACACCTCTAACGCTTGCACACCAAATCGCTTAAATTGCGACGTAATACGCTGCTCTTTCTCAGTTAGCTGCGTATCGTACTGTGTGGTATCTATTTTAATCACTGCCATTAATGCTACTACCTTATCTATGAGATCTATTTATCGGCGCTATTGTAGGGAGCGAGCAGTATTTGTCTAGTTTTGCTGATAATAAAGTTGCTGTTTTTTTAAACATACACTTTAGTTTTATCACTATTAGCCGATAATAAGCTAAGTTTGTAACGGAGGTGGATCATGAAAATCGGTAATTATGGCTATACGCCAAACAACAACGTAAACAAATTCAATAATAAAGAGGCGCTACAGCAGCCAACAATCCAATCTCCGCAAGAAAGTTCATTACAGCGAGGCAGAGAACTTGCTGCAAAAGTGCTTGGCGACAAAATGGCAGAGCAGCTAGGTTTACCTGTTGAGCAAAAACAAGCCGATAAACCTTTATTCGATTTTGATGAAATAGTAAAAAATGTACTCGACTTTGTCTCGGGCGCAGTTAATAAAGCCAAAGCCAATGGAGCCGATGACGATAAATTAAAAAATATGTTAGACGATGCGCGCACTGGAGTTCAAACCGGTATAGACGAAGCGGTTGATGAACTAAAAGGCACCGGTGTATTTAACGAAGAAATGCAAGAGGGCATCGATAAGTCAAAAGAAGGCATTTTTGAGGGGCTTGATGAGTTTGAGCAAACTCTATTTAATCCACAACCGGCCAGTGTAAGCGTAAGCCAAGCACAATATGTAAGTATGAGCAGTAACGCCGAGTATAAGTTTACAACAGCCGAAGGTGATGAAGTCAGTATTAGCTTTGCTGATGCATATGAGTCGCAAACAGCGAGCGGGTATCAGCAAAGTAATAACAGCGAATCGTTTGCCAGTTCATCGTCGCAATCTCGTGAGCTGTCTTTTTCAATGTCAGTTAATGGTGATTTAAACGAACAAGAGCAAAATGCTATTAATGCCATGATGGAAGAGCTACAAGGTGTAAGTAAAACATTCTTTAGTGGTGACTTAGATGAAGCGTTTGAAAAAGCACAAGAGCTGAGCTTAGGCAGTGAGCAACTTGTTGCATTTTCAATGGATCTTCGCCAAACAAAAACAGTTGCTACCGTTAAAAGTTATGAGCAATATCAGCCAAACCCAACAAAAGAGGTAGCCGATGCGATCGCACCTTTTAATGACGATCTAAAAAATGCATTTAATAAAGCATCGCAACTAGGCCTACAAGATCAGCTTGCCGGTATTATAGAGTGGCTAAACCGAGATCAAGCAGCGGTCGATCAGCTCGTTGATTACACCCAAGCAATGTTTGAAAACCTAAACCAATTGAATTCAGCGGGCGAGTCACTCGACGCACTAAAGTCTGAGCAAAGCTAAACTGCTTTCTTTTATAAAAACCTCATGGCAAACTGCCGTTCTTAGTAAACAGTAGGAACCAAAGTTTGTCAGCCCACATAATGGTATTTGATTCAGGTATAGGTGGCACCACTGTGCTTGAGCATATTCAAAAGCGTATTCCAAATGCACAGTACAGCTACTTTATGGATAATGCATTACTCCCTTATGGCGCGCAAACTCAGCAAACTATTATAGGCCGCTTATGCTCACTCATTTATTTTATTGAGCAAAATGCGCTTGGTGTCGATCTTATTGTTATAGCTTGCAATACAGCTTCTACATCAGCCTTAAGTGAAGTACGCAAAATTACATCAATACCTATAGTCGGCGTAGTGCCGGCAATAAAACCTGCTGCTGAAGAAACCCGCACAAAGCACATCGGCTTATTAGCAACCCCTGCCACAGTGGCAAGCCACTATACTCATACACTAATAAAAGAGCATGCCAGTAAGGTAACAGTGAGTTTATATAGCAGTGTTGAGTTGGTGGCATTGGCAGAGCAGCTATTTTTTTCTCAAAAACTAGATACATTCAAACTACATAAAGAGCTTACGCGTTTGCGCATTAACTCAGATATTGATGTACTTGTACTAGGTTGCACACATTTTCCAATCCTTAGCAACGCTCTACAAGCGCACTTTAATAACTCAGTGCAATTACTCGATTCAGGCGCGGCCATTGCCAGCAGAGTAAACTATCTATTAGATCAGCATAACTTTGGAAATAAATTTACAGACAAAAAAAAGCCGCTGCAATATTATGCAACGGCTAATGTTTTGAGTAATAAGCTAGCTATAAAGCACGTTACACTGATTGATCCGTCCCAGTGCGTAAAGAGCTAGAATCATCTTCTTGTTTTTGTTTCGCCTCACGCACTTTTAAAGTACGCTGTTGAAACTCACTATCGTTTAACTTAGCAATTGCATTGTCTGCATCTGCCTGCGCCATTTCAACAAAACCAAAGCCACGACGTTTGCCAGTATTCTTATCCTTTAATAGGCGCACGTTGAAAACTTTACCTTGTTCTTCAAACAAAGCGCGAACAACCCCTTCATTTGCACGATAAGGAAGATTACCAACATAAAGTGTTTTTGTTTTTACTTCAGCTTCTTCACCACCTTCCGATGACATTGCAGCAATAGCAATCCCACCAATTAATAAACCAGCACCAAATAGCAATGCTGGGCTTAAAGCTAAGCTGCCTAAAGCAAACTCAACAATAACAAAACCAACTACAGCAAGAATAACAGAGAAGATAAAAGATTTTTGATCGGGTAATTTCATTTTAGATCTACCAATAAACAGGAAATAAACATTAATTTAACATTGTGAACTTGCTATCTTAACGTCTTAAACGAACATAGCAATGAAATTTATATTAAATAATAAAAATCAGTATAAAAAAGCATCATCTTAGCCGGTGATTTAGCTAGTTTTACGCTGTTTTGCTTTATTTTTGTTCGAACAGTAAAAAGATCTAAAAAAAGGGTTGATCTGTTTTCGGATCTCCCTATAATGCGACCCCACTGAGACGGGGAACGCCAACGCATAGCGAGGCACGAGCTGCTCAGAGAGTTAAGTA
>NZ_PNCT01000060.1:0-28483 GCF_005887365.1 Pseudoalteromonas sp. S3785
GTAACGAAAAAAGCAGCAAAGCTAGCCCGGACGTCTCACGCCCCTTACCTACATCCATGTAGGCAACAAAGAGTTTATCGCCCCTAGGCAGAACCCGAAGGGCAGCGCATGTTTGGCATTTATGCTGCGTTATCGCCTATTTATGTGGAATAACCACACTTCATAGGCTCTGTCTTGCCTAAAAACCAAACATGCTGCTGCAAATTCAACCATCAAAGTTCAACACGCCCTCGAAACATAAATACTAAAAACCCAAGCAAAGGCTTGGGTTTTTTATAATTACGAGTTTGCTTTATCTGCGCTGCTAAGTATTTAGCTTTAAACAATTGCTACGCACAAATTCAGAGGGTAGCTCTGTGATTACTGCTGCGCGCTGTTTGTGGCAAAGGTAGGTATACACTTCGTATTCAAAGTCATCATTAATTGCGCGGCCAACTTGATAAAGCGCTGAGGTAAAACTGCTATCAACCCTAAAATGATCTTTTACCACGTAGTCTTTACTTAAATACCAATATAATTGAATACCTTCGCTTTTAGCGTATTGGTTAAGTACGTCTTTTAACGTAGAGCCGTTTTCAAAGCGTCTGGGTGCACTGGTTCCTGTCCAGCTAGCTGGCATAGGATCAACGGTTCTACCGCGCTCTGCTAAAACACGTTCAAGCGTTTGCTCCGGCTTTTTAAGTTGCAGTACAAACTTGTCGCGCTCCCTATCGGATTTAACTTGATTACGGATAGACGAATAAAAGCGAGAAAGCCCTTCGGCGGCTGCGTTCTTACTCTCTTTTATATCAAACAGGGGCCCTGTACCTACTAACACGTAAACTGCTAATAAAATTAACGCAACTGCTAGTATTAAATGCTTAACCCAAAACCACATAACTCATGCTCATTTAGTATCATTATTTATTTATACCACTACTTTTTATAAAAAGAAGGGGTATTTTTATCAGGGCGTGTTTTAAAACGGCGATGTAGCCACATATATTGCTCGGGTGCGGCATTAATTGCTTGTTCAACACGTTGATTTACGCGTATTACATCTGCTCTATCATCGCCGCTTGGGAAGTTTTCAAGCTCAGGTACAATTTCTAAATGGTATTTACCTTGCTCATCTCTGCGGCTAATTAAGCTCATTGTTTCACAGTGCTTGCTTGCTGCAAAAAGTAATGTACCTGTGGTTGTGGCTGTATCTGGCACTGCGTAAAAAGGCACAAATTCACAGCGGTTACGGCCGTAGTCTTGGTCGGGTAGGTAATAACACACCTTTTTATTTTTTAGTGACTTTAACAAGCCTTTTACGTCCTTTCGTCCAATTAAATACTCGTTAGAACGAAGGCGTCCATTGGTCGTAAAGTATTCCATGAGCGCATTATTGTGCGGGCGGTAAAACCCCAGCCCTTGGCATTTGGTGCCCATAACACGACTCGCCATTTCTAAATGCAAAATATGTGGCACTAATAGTAAAACGCCTTTACCTTGTGCCTGTACACGCTCAAAGTGCTCTAAGCCTTTGATAGAGCCATAGGCTTTTTTAACGCGCCATTGCGGCCACCACCAAGCCATGCCCGTTTCAACCATGGCAATACCGGTATTTTCCATATTTTTGAGCACAAGCTGTTGCTGCTCTGCTTCGCTCATATCAGGAAAACACAGCTTTATATTAACCTCGGCAATATGGCGGCGACGCTTCATAAACCTGTGTACCAAGCGCCCAAGCAACTTACCTAAGCTAAGTTGAAACTTTTGTGGCAACCACGAAATCAAATATAAAAAGAAAACGCCAATCCACGTTAGCCAATAGCGAGGGCCTAAAAACGAGGCTTTAAAAGGAGATGAGGTGACCACAAAATACTCTCTAAAATAAAAACGCTAGTTTAACGCTTCACATAATAAAATACAAAAAGCCAGCAATGGCTGGCTTTAAGCGTTACTAATTAACTTATTAGGCTTTTTTTAAACCTTGGTTTATGCTGCGTAAATCGGCACTTGTTAGTGTACCAGCCGCTTGCTTTAAGCGAAGTGTAGATAACACGTAACGATAGCGCACATCAGCTAAATTACGTTTAGCATTATATAGATTTTGTGTGCTTACAAGCACATCAACGATAGTACGGGTGCCTACTTCAAAGCCCGCCTCAGTGGCTTTAAGTGCACTTTGCGCTGATACCACAGCTTGCTCTAAGGCTTTGTAGGTTGCGATGTCTGATACAACTTGGTTGTATGAAGTAATTACGGTACGCGTTACGGCGCGGTAGTTAGTTTCGTAATCTTGACTTGCAGAAACATAAAACGCACGGGCTTGTTTCGTTGCAGCAACCGTTGCGCCACCTGTGTACAGCGGTACACTTAAATTAACCGCAACCGATGTTGAATCGGCACGTGGTTGGTCGTTAAAGCTTAAACCATTTATATTTTGATCAGTTAACGAGTCACCGTAGCTGGCATCAAGTGTTAACTTAGGGTAGTGACCCGCTTTAGCAAGCGTAATTTGATCTTTAGCAATATCAAGTGTCACTTTTGATACTTGTAAGCTGATATTGTTGTTTTCAGCGACTTTCACAAAGTCAGTCGATTTTTTAATCGGTTTTACCGTTGAAAATGTTTCGGTGTTTAAAAAATCAAGCTTTGCATGGTATTTACCGGTGATTTCACGTAGTTGCTCGCGTGCTGTTTCAACAGCATTGCTAGCAATAATTTCTTGCGCTACTGAGTTATCATATTGTGCTTGCGCCTCATGCACGTCTGTAATCGCTGTAAGACCAACTGCATAGCGCTGTTTTGTTTGCTCTAACTGACGTTCTATGGCACGTTTTTCGGCTTGCACAAATTCAAGGTTATCAATGGCGCTTAATACGTTAAAATAGCCCTCAGCCACGCGCACAATTAAGTTTTGTTTGGCGTTATCGTATTGTGCATTGGCTTGCAGTGCTTGTTTTTCGGCAATATCAAGTGTGTTCCAAGCACCTAGGTCAAATAAGGTTTGGCTTAAACTAACACCGCGAGTGAATTGGTCGGTTTCGCTATTAATTTTAACTTGGTCAGCTAAGTTACCAACGCTCTGAAAAGAGGTAGAATCGCTTTTTTCATAGCCCATGCTTACGCCAATTTGCGGCAGTAATGCACTCATTGCTAAGTCGCTTTCGTAAGATTGCGCATCAGCTTGCGCTTTCGCTTTTAAAACAGTGGGATCGTTAGCAGTAGCAATTTCAAAAACTTGCATTAAATCTTCAGCACTTGCTGTAGTTGTGCCTAATGCGCACGACAAACTAACGAGCGCTGCAAGGATGTTCTTTTTCATGTTAGGTTCAGTCCTTAGACAAATTTTGTACTAAAAGCATGGTAACGTGTTTTGACCAATAACTAAAAAAGAAATTGGTAAAACAGTATGTTCAAATGTAACAGAATATATTAACAAACTTTAATCGTTCAAATAAGCGGGATGTATAATATGGCAGATAAAAGCCTGGTGCAATTTACACATAAAGATGTGAGCTTAAAAGCAGTTAAAAGTCTGTATAATGGCTTTTTTAAGGTGGATATGTATGAGTTTGAGCATAGCCTGTTTAATGGTGGTACATCGCAACTTATAAAGCGTGAAATATTAGAGCGGGGCGATGCAATCGCTGTACTGCCTTATGACGTAACTACGCAAAGTGTCCTTTTAATAGAGCAAATACGTATTGGTGCTATTAACAGCAAACACTCGCCCTGGCTGCTAGAATGTATTGCCGGTATGACCGATGGCAGCACCGATTATGAGAGTGTAGTAAAAAAAGAAGCCTATGAAGAGGCTGGGCTTGAGCTTACAGAACTTGAATTTATGCTTTCTTACCTTTCAAGTCCGGGTGGCACCACAGAGCGCTTACATTTATACCTAGCGCGAGCAGATTTAAGCCAAGTACAAAGTGGTGTTTACGGCCTAGAAAGCGAAGGTGAAGATATTAAAACGCATATTTTAACCCTTGATGATGCGCTTTCACGCCTCAATAACGGGGAAATAGATAACGCGGCAACGGTAATCTGTTTACAGTGGTTGGCGTTAAATCGAGAAAAAATAAGCAGTAAGTGGACATAATTTTAACTTTTTAATACGGCGGTACTTTGACAGCACTTTTAGCAACCCAACGATATATTCAGAGCCTCCCAAAGTACATGACACTTTGCGAGCATAATTACGTGCGTCTTTCAAAACTATTACCTAAAGAGCGTAGCGCAAATAGCGTGCGTGAAATTAAATTAGGTCATAGTAAATTTGCCATTATCATTGACGATAGTGCTAAGTACACACTGGATATTTCTATCAAACAGCTAACAGGGATGGTTAAAGGCGTTTCTCCTTTGTATTTAACAGTTAGGCTTTATCAAGATGCAAAAGTGGCTGAAATTATTCATCACGATTACCATCAACGGATAAAACCCTCCTATGGTTATCCAAATCCTAAAATGCACCAAAAAGATGAAAAGTATCAACTTAATGCATTTTTATATGACTGGTTAGTAGCCTGTGTAGAACATGGCCAAGCAGTACTAAATTGGGATATAAACAATGGCTTGGTTTGATGAGCATTATCACTTTAGTACCTCATCGCTGCGTATTGCGCACATAACCGATAGCCATTTATTTGCCGACCCTAATGCAGAGTACTTTAACGTAAACACCGCCGCGCATTTTGCAAAAGCATTAGCGCACATGGCCACACAGTCATTAGATGCGGTTATATTTGGTGGTGATTTAACACAAGATCATAGCTTTGAATCGTATTTATTATTTGCCGAGCTTATTAATAGCGCTGAGTTGACCTGCCCAGTATTTTGGGTACCAGGCAATCATGATGAGATTGCCATGCTTAATCGCATCAGTGGTGGGCAAATAGTGTCAGCTAAACACATTCTCGCACAAGGGTTTGAGCTGTTACTTATCAATTCAAAAGGGCCTACACCTGCAGGGTGGGTATCTAGCGAGCACTTAAATGAAATCACGGAGTGTTTAGCAAGTTCGCAATCGCAACATGCGGTGTTTTGTCATCACAACCCGCTTGCTATTAATGGCTACCTAGATAAACACATGCTAGAAAACGGCCCGCAATTATTAAACGTATTAGTGAATAGTGGTAATGTTGGCGCACTATTTCATGGCCATGTACACAATCAATACATGCAAACCTTTAGAGAGTTGAGTATTTATGCAACCCCAGCCAGCTCGGTGCAATTTACAAAAAATAGCCCGCAATGGCGGCAAGAAAACCTCGGCCCCGCTTATCGAATGTTGCATTTAACTAAACAGGACAATGCTTTAACAGTTAAAACGGATGTTGTATGGTTAAACGCGTAATTTATATTCATGGTTTTAATAGTTCTGAAAAATCATATAAAGCTGTGCGCTTTGGCGAGCTTATGGCAAACTATGACGTTGACTATTGTGTACCACGTTTAAATCACGAGCCCTTACGAGCTATTTTACAGCTTGAGCATTTATTAACGCCAGATACCGCGTTACTTGGGAGCTCACTAGGTGGGTTTTATGCCACCTATTTGTCGCAGCGTTATAACCTGCGAGCAGCACTAATAAACCCAGCAGTAGCACCGTTTAACTTATTAGCGCCGCTTATTGGCCACAATTATAATCCGTATCAAGATTATCATTATGAGTTAAATAGCAGCCACATAGATGCATTAAAAGCATTGTATGTGCCTAAATTAACATCGCCCAAACTGCTTTATTTGTTACAGCAAACGGGAGATGAAGTGTTAAATTATCAACACGCAGTAAATTATTTTTCACAATGTAAACAGTTAGTTGAGTTTGGTGGCGATCACAGCTTTGTAGGTTTTGAACGCACCTTAGATAGTATTGTAGAGTTTCTTAAATTACCTAAAACAAATTAGCCTAAGCGCATAAAAAGATAAAAATTATGAGTCAGCAAAATTATAATGCCGAAGCCATTGAGGTTCTCAATGGATTAGAGCCGGTAAAACGCCGCCCAGGTATGTACACCGATACGGTACGTCCGAATCATTTAGGCCAAGAAGTTATTGATAACAGTGTCGATGAAGCCATGGCGGGCCATGCCACTAAAATTGATGTGATTTTACACGAAGATAACTCACTTGAAGTTATAGACGATGGCCGTGGTATGCCGATAGATATTCACCCAGAAGAAGGCATTCCGGGTGTGGAGCTGATTTTTACCAAGCTACATGCAGGTGGTAAATTCTCAAATAAAAACTACCAGTTTTCGGGCGGTTTACATGGCGTAGGTATTTCGGTTGTAAATGCGTTATCTACACGTGTAGAGGTTACCGTAAGACGCGATGCACAACAGTACAGAATGGCCTTTGAAAACGGCGATAAAGTTGAAGACTTAAATGTCATTGGCACTGTGGGTAAGCGCAATACGGGTACAACCGTTCGATTTTGGCCCGATGCGAGTTACTTTGACTCAGCTAACTTTTCAATTACTAAATTAAACCACCTATTAAAAGCTAAAGCGGTTTTATGCCCAGGCTTGCGCATTAAGTTTGTTAATAAGCAAACTAAAGAAACTCAAGAATGGTTTTACGAAACAGGCTTAAAGGATTACTTAATTGAAGCTGTTAAAGGCTTTGAATTACTGCCAAAAGACCCATTTGTAGGCGAGTTTTCAAGCTCGATTGAAGGAGCCGATTGGGCTGTTGTATGGCAACCTGAAGGCGGCGAGTCAATTGCCGAGAGTTATGTAAACCTTATTCCTACCGCACAAGGTGGTACACACGTAAATGGTTTGCGCCAAGGCTTACTTGAAGCAATGCGCGAATTTTGTGAATTTAGAAACTTATTACCGCGTGGCGTAAAGCTTACCCCTGATGACATTTGGGAGCGCTGTAGCTATGTGTTATCGGTAAAAATGCAAGACCCACAATTTGCTGGCCAAACCAAAGAAAAGCTTTCTTCTCGCTCATGCGCAGCGTTTGTAGCTGGCGTGGTTAAGGATTCTTTTAGCCTATGGTTAAACGAGCACACAGATACCGCTGAACTGCTTGCCGAATTGTGCATTTCAAATGCACAGCGTCGTTTACGTGCAGCAAAAAAAGTGGTGCGTAAACGCGTTACCTCAGGCCCTGCACTGCCTGGTAAGTTGACTGATTGTAGTGCAGCCGATAACGACCGCACAGAACTCTTTTTAGTAGAGGGTGACTCAGCAGGTGGCTCGGCTAAACAAGCGCGCGATCGTGAGTTTCAGGCAATAATGCCACTGCGTGGTAAAATCTTGAATACGTGGGAAGTAGAGTCAGGGCAAATATTAGCCTCGCAAGAGGTGCACGATATTTCGGTGGCGCTGGGTATTGACCCAGACTCAAGTGATTTAACCGGCCTGCGTTATAATAAAATTTGTATATTGGCCGATGCTGACTCCGATGGTCTGCACATTGCCACTTTATTGTGTGCATTGTTCGTACGTCACTTTCCGCAGCTGGTTAAAGCAGGGCATGTTTATGTAGCGATGCCTCCGTTGTTTAGAATCGATATTGGTAAAGAGGTTTATTACGCCCTCGATGAAGACGAAAAAACAGGTATTTTAGCCCGCATAGAGGCTGAGAAAAAACGCGGCAAGGTTAACGTGCAGCGATTTAAAGGGCTGGGTGAAATGAACCCGCTACAGCTGCGCGAAACCACAATGGATCCAAATACGCGCCGTTTAGTGCAACTTACACTTGATGAAGAAGAGCAAACATTAGAAATGATGGATATGCTACTTGCTAAAAAACGCTCATTAGACAGACGCCAGTGGCTAGAAGATCATGGTAATAAAGCACAAGTTTAATAGGCTTGTGTTTAACACTTGGAGAGGCAAATGAATAAAATACTAGGAAGTTTATTGTTGCTTGGCTTAACAACAGCCCCAGCAATGGCAAAAGACATACTAGACAAACTCACCGTAGCACCTGGGTTTGAGGTAAGCTTATTTGCTGATGATGTTGAAAACGCGCGCCAAATAGCAGTATCAAAAAAAGGCATTGTTTACGCAGGTTCTCGCAAAGCCGGAAATGTATATGCGTTAATTGATCATAACAGCGATGGCGTAGCCGATAAAAAAATGGTGATTGCTGAGGGGCTAAATATGCCCTCTGGGCTAGCAATTAAAGATGGCGATTTATACGTAGGAGAAGTACACCGTATTATTCGTTTTAAAAACGTCGATACACAGCTAAAAGACCCTAAATTTGATGTTGTTTACAACGCATTGCCATCGGATCGTCACCACGGGTGGAAGTTTTTACGTTTTGCGCCCACCGGCGAGCTTATTATTCCGGTTGGTGTACCGTGTAATATATGCGCCGAAGATGAGCGCTACGGACGTATTTTTGCATTAGATGTAGAAACTAAACAAATTAAAACAATAGCCCAAGGGGTACGTAACTCGGTAGGCTTTGATTTTCACCCCAGCACGCAAGCGCTTTGGTTTAGTGATAATGGCCGCGATATGATGGGTGATGACATCCCACCGGATGAAATTAACCGCGTAAGTAAAGAAAACGAGCACTTTGGTTTCCCTTACGTTCACGCCGGTGCCATTTTAGACCCTGAGTTTGGTAAAGGTAAAAACATGAGCGACTATAGTGCGCCAGCGCTTGCACTAGGTGCTCACGTTGCGCCTTTAGGTATTCATTTTTACACCGGCAAACAGTTCCCAGCTAATTACAAAGAGCAGTTATTTGTAGCGGAACACGGCTCGTGGAATCGAACTAAAAAGTCTGGTTATAAAGTGGCTTTAGCCAATGTAGAACAAGGGCGTATTACTAAATACACACCGTTTATTACCGGCTTTATGCATAACGAAACAACATTTGGACGCCCAGTTGCATTTGCACAATTAAATGACGGCAGTCTGCTGATAAGCGACGATTACGCAAACGTGATCTACCGCGTAAGCTATAAGAAAAACTAGGTAAGCTTTAATGAGTGATACAGATACCTTGCTAATGCAAGGAATTGAACAACAAACAATGGGGCGTTTTACCGAAGACGCCTACTTAAATTACTCTATGTACGTAATTATGGACCGTGCATTACCGCATGTTGGTGATGGTTTAAAACCGGTTCAACGTCGTATTATTTATGCTATGAGCGAGCTGGGATTATCGGCCGCGGCTAAATATAAAAAATCGGCTCGTACGGTAGGTGATGTATTAGGTAAATACCACCCGCATGGCGACAGTGCCTGTTACGAGGCTATGGTATTAATGGCACAGCCGTTTTCTTACCGCTACCCGCTGGTGGATGGCCAAGGTAACTGGGGTGCAGCAGATGACCCTAAATCGTTTGCGGCCATGCGTTATACCGAAGCGCGCTTATCAAAGTTCTCTGAGGTATTACTTAAAGAGCTAGGCCAAGGCACCGTTGATTGGACGCCAAACTTTGACGGCACCATGGATGAGCCACTAGTACTTCCTGCACGTTTACCGCATATTTTATTAAATGGCGTAACCGGTATTGCGGTAGGTATGGCAACTGATATTCCGCCACATAATGTGCGCGAAGTGGCCAGTGCGTGTTGTTTATTACTTGATAAGCCTAAAACTGAGCTTGATGAATTACTTGAGCTTGTACACGCGCCTGATTACCCAACCGACGCTGAAATAATTACCCCAAAAGCCGATATTCATAAAATATACAAAACCGGCCGAGGCTCAATTAAAATGCGCGCGGTGTATACTGAAGAGCACGGCGATATCGTGATTACTGCGCTGCCACATCAATGTTCTGGGGCTAAGGTGCTTGAGCAAATAGCGGCGCAAATGAATGCTAAAAAGCTGCCAATGGTTGCCGACTTACGTGATGAGTCTGATCACGAAAATCCAACCCGCATCGTGATAGTACCGCGTTCAAACCGCATTAAAGCTGAGCCGTTAATGGCGCACTTATTTGCCACTACCGACCTTGAAAAAAACTACCGTGTAAATTTAAACATGCTAGGCCTTGATGGCCGCCCGCAAGTGAAAGACTTACGCAGTATTTTATCTGAGTGGCTAACGTTTAGACGTGAAACAGTACGTAGGCGTTTACAGCACCGTTTAGATAAGGTGCTGGCGCGGTTGCATATTTTAGAAGGTTTACTCGCTGCCTTTTTAAATATTGACGAAGTGATTGAAATTATACGCACAGAGGATAAACCAAAACCTGTGTTAATGGAGCGCTTTGAGTTAACCGAAATCCAAGCCGAAGCCATTTTAGAATTAAAACTTCGTCATTTAGCAAAACTAGAAGAATTTAAAATACGTGGCGAGCAAGATGAGCTGGCTAAAGAGCGTGACAAGTTAGAGCAAACGCTTGGCTCAGACCGTCGTATGTCAACGCTTCTTAAAAAAGAAATTCAAGAAGCGGCCGACATGTACGGCGACGAACGTCGCTCACCTGTTATTGAGCGCGTAGAAGCTAAAGCACTGAGTGAAAAAGATTTAATTCCTTCAGAGTCGGTAACAGTCGTGCTTTCTGATAAAGGCTGGGCACGTGTTGGTAAAGGCCATGACATTGACGTAGAAGGGCTTAATTACCGTGCTGGCGATGAATACAAAGCCTCCGCTAAGGGGAAGAGTAATCAGCCAGCAGTATTTTTAGACTCTGCGGGGCGTGCATTTGCAACGGATGCGCACAGCTTGCCATCGGCACGGAGCCAAGGTGAGCCCATGACAGGGCGCTTTAACCTCACCACAGGCGCTAATTTTGAGCATGTGGTAATGGGTGAAGATAATCAAGTGCTACTTATGGCGTCGGATGCAGGTTATGGCTTTATAACCGAGTTTAAAGATTTAGTGAGTAAAAATAAAAACGGTAAAGCCTTGGTAAGCGTGCCTAAGGGCGGCATTTTACTATCACCCATAAGAGTGAACGATGTAGCGACCGATTACTGCATGGCTATTTCTAACGAAGGACGAATGCTGTTATTTCCATTGCGCGACTTACCAAAATTGGGTAAAGGTAAAGGCAATAAAATCATCTCTATTCCGGGCGCTAAAGTACAAGCACGTGAAGAGTTTGTAAAAGTACTTGCTGTAGTACCGCAAGGCAGTAGCGTTACACTCCATGCTGGTAAACGAAAGCTAACGCTCAAACCGAGTGACTTGGAGCATTATCATGGCGAGCGTGGACGCAGAGGTAATAAGTTACCTCGAGGCTTACAACGTGTTGATGAAGCTGTTGTCGAGTTTACGCCGGCTGATGAGCAAAGTGATGACACGTTAGCTGAGGAATAAACCCGTAATAGATACCTCTAACGGCCTGCTTTTGCAGGCCGTTTTTGTTTATCCTGTATTTTTCAGCTTACAGCTGTTCGCTATTGTCTCGAGTTCGTCATAAAATCACGTTATAATAGTAAAATATGCGCGGCTTATAGCGCATTGCACACACATTTTGGAGAAAAGTTTGTTAGCTGTTATACGTATTTTAATTATGGTGCTGTTTATATTTTTCAGCTGCGTGTTTGGGTTGTTACTGTCAATTGTGAGGCCGTTTCATCCTAACAATGTGCATGTGATTGCAGGTTGGTTTGCTTCGATGGCTAAAATGCTTGGAGTTAAACTTGTATTAAAACGCCACCCTGATGCAAAAAATATTGGCCCTGCGGTGTATATATCTAACCATCAAAACAATTATGACTTATTTACCGTACCAGCCATGGTGCCTAAAAATTGCGTAAGTTTAGGCAAAAAAAGCTTAAAGTGGATCCCATTTTTTGGGCAGCTTTATTGGTTGTCGGGAAACATATTAATAGATAGAGCAAATCGCTCTAAAGCAGCAGGTACAATTTCAAAAGCCGCTGAAAAAATTAAACAAAATGGTTTATCTGTTTGGGTTTTCCCTGAAGGCACTCGAAGCTATGGTCGTGGTTTGTTGCCATTCAAAACGGGGGCATTTCATACCGCTTTAAGCGCAGATGTACCCATAGTACCGGTATGTATGAGCACAACAGATAAAACTATTAAGCTAAACCGCTGGGATAATGGTACAATTTACATTGAAATGTTAGCGCCTATATCACTTGATAAAGAAGTGAGTGCCCGTGAACAGGCCACTCAAGTGCATAGTATTATGGCAGCTAAAATAACTGAATTAGATGCTCAAGTGAGAGATAAATAATGGAAAACTGGCGTGAAATAAGTGAAGACATCGTAAGTTCACTACTTGAAGATGGCTCTGATCCTGAAATACTTTATGAAGTTGAGCATCATTTTGTATGCGAAGATTTTAGCAAATTAGAGCAAGCTGCGCTGGCTGCTTTTAAATTAGGCTACGATGTTGAAGAGCCGGCAGAGCTTGAGCTAGAAGATGGCAGCAAAATTTGGAGCTTTGATATTGTCGTCGAAGCTGAGCTAGACGTTGAAGTTATAATGGAAGACGTTGATAAACTTGCAGCCCTAGCTGCTGAGTGTGACGTTGAGTACGACGGTTGGGGCACTTACTTTCAAGAGTAAGGCGTTAGCTAGTTGATAAAAGCGAGCATTTATATGCTCGCTTTTTTGTGCACAGAGAAAACATGATTCTTTAAGCTCCTGCCTATTTTATATCAATCCGCATAAGTAAGTGATCTATTTTGAGGATGGAAAAACGTGTTGATAGCAAGGCAAAAAATTCGCTATTTAGTTGTTCTAAATGAGAATTTTTTAACGCAGATAGCGACACGTTTAGCCCCGCAAAATGATTAGATATTATTGCGGATTGGTATTAAATATTAATGCACATTTTTTAGTGTAATGGCGCACTAATCCCCGCCTTTATTTTGCCTTATTTAACGGCAAAAAATATAAGTTTTTTAGTATTACCAATTTTATTTTTGTTATAACCAATTGTTATTTTTCATGTAAAAAATTTAATTTATCTAAATTTATTCATTAAAAGTTAAGCTTGCTATATTTTTATTGGTAATAGAGATTTTTCCGGCGTACTACTTATTTATTAAATAGAAAAAATATTTTTATTTATCGCTAATCTGTCCTCAACATATAACCTATTGAATAATTGTTACTATTTAAAGTTTTTGAATACAATTCTTAATAAAACTAATACTTATTTGCTATTAGATTTACTGTTGACATATTGGTAACAAAAAATATAGCCTTTACCTCGCCATGTGGCATTAATATTGGTAAGTCCAATTTTGGGTTTTATATTGATTTTTGTAACCTGGATTGTCTTGCCAAATCGATTCATACACAAAAGTAGAAACCTGTTTATACAGTGTGATCTAAGTTTTAGTGGCTACCACAAAACTAAGTAGTTAGGTTATTTTTATGTTCAGGTTTAAAGGAATAAAGATAATGATTAACCATAAAAAACTGTTTTTTTACAGCGCAATTGCGACAAGCTCAGCACTATCTCATGCTGCAACAATTAATAATGCAGGCTTTGAAAGTGGCTTTAGTAACTGGAACGAAACTGACCCAGCCGCTATTTCCTCAGATGCTTACAGTGGCTCAAAATCGCTAAAAATTCAGGGTAGCCCAGCACGCGTTTATCAAGTAGTCGATGTGCAGCCTAACACTGAATACACCCTAAGCGCTTATGTGCTCGGTAAAGGGCAAATTGGTGTAAACGACTTAAATGGTTTATTTAAAAACCAAACCTTTAATGTTTCTTCGTGGACTAAAGTAACAAAAACATTTACTACGGCTAATACCAATTCACTGCAGGTTTTCGCTAAACATTACAATAACACCAGCGATGTACGATTTGATAATTTTGCCTTGGTTGAGGGTAGTGGCAGCAATGATGGCGGCTCAGATGGCGGCAGCGATAACTCAAATGGTTCAACAATTCCTAGCAGCATTACCAGTGGCAGTATTTTTGATTTAGAAGGGGATAACCCCAATCCTTTAGTTAACGATAGTACTTTGGTGTTTGTGCCGTTAGAGGCGCAACATATTACGCCTAATGGTAATGGCTGGCGTCACGAGTATAAGGTAAAAGAAAGCCTGCGCGTTGCTATGACTCAAACCTATGAGGTGTTCGAAGCTACGGTAAAGGTGGAAATGTCTGACGGTGGAAAAACAATTATTTCACAGCACCACGCCAGCGATACCGGAACAATTTCTAAAGTGTATGTCTCTGATACTGATGAGTCAGGCTTTAACGACAGCGTAGCAGGTAATGGTATTTTTGATGTGTACGTACGTTTACGTAATACCAGCGGTAATGAAGAAAAGTTTGCTCTAGGTACTATTACCAGTGGTGAGTCATTCAACTTACGAGTGGTTAATAACTACGGTGATGTTGAGGTGACGGCTTTTGGTAATTCGTTTGGTATACCGGTAGAGGATGATTCGCAGTCATACTTTAAATTTGGTAACTACTTGCAATCACAAGACCCGTACACATTAGATAAATGTGGTGAGGCCGGTAACTCTAACTCGTTTAAAAACTGTTTTGAGGATTTAGGCATTACAGAATCAAAAGTGACGATGACCAATGTGAGTTATACGCGCCAAACTAATTAATCAGCGGCTCAATCATGGCCACTCACCTGAGTGGCCGCATTAAAAACTTTTTTATAACCACTTTTTATTTTTAAAATACAGCCCTATACCACCTGTAAGCACAATCAAAAAAATCACAAATGTACTAAATGCATAGGGGTTTTCGGTCCCAGGTATACCGCCTACATTTACCCCTAAAAGGCCTGTTAAAAAGCCCAGCGGTAAAAAAAGCGCCGCCACAACTGACATAACGTACATGCGTTGATTTAGTTGCTCAGACACTTGGTTGGTAATGGTTTGCTGAATAATTTGTGCGCGCTCTATAGCGCTATCTAGCTCTTCTAAATAGCGAATAAGTAAGTTAGTAGTTTCGTTTAGTTTTGCTTTATCTTCATCTTTAAGCCAAAGGTAGTAGTTATTTATCAGTAAACTTAGCGCTTCTTTTTGTGGTTTTAAGTAACGTTTCAAGGCAATAGTTTGACGCCGTAGTTGTGATAAACCTTGGTTATCAAATTTTTTGCTTGGCTCGTCTATTTCCTCTTCAAATTCATCCAAGGTTTCATCGAGCTTATTAATGACACTTTGCATCCGTGATGTCAGCTTTTGGGTTATACAGCAAACCAGCTCAGAAATAGAGCATGGGCCTTGGCCAGCATTAAGCTCTGCTAATATATCTTGGATTGAAAGTAAGCGACGCTTGCGCGTAGTAATAACTATTGATTCGTTAATAAATAAACGAATTGAAACCATGTCCTCAGGGCTTTGTGCAGGATTTAAATTTACACCACGTAAAAACAGCATATGGCCATTGGTACTGGGTGTTAAGCGCGGGCGAGTTTCATCAGCAATAAGCGAAGCAAGCTCAAAGTCACTAAGATGTTCTTGGTTTTTTAACCACGTTACTGCCTCGCTTTGGCTGTAGTCCATATGTATCCACAGTTTACCTTGTTTAGGGTGCCAGTTATTTAAATCGCGAGTGTTTTCTATGGCGTGCGCACCACCTTTTTCGTCAAGCACCAATGCATGCAGTAAACCATTAATCATATTTAAGGCCTATATAATAGTGTGTTTTTAATACAAATAACTATAGCGTATCTGCAAAGTGCTTTTTAAAGCTACCTTAATTTTTTTAGTCAGTTAGCTTTAAGGCTTAACCCCATATGCAGCCTTTAATTGCTAAATAAAACGCTAAGCAACAAGGTGTGCATTGTGTGGTCAGTTTCTATAAAAGATCAATTTAATTTACTCATCGACTAGATAAATTTATTTCGCTGGTGTTTTTTTCGCCTTAGCGTATAAGTCACTTTTTTATTAAGGGCACATTTATGAAAGCAAAGTTGACCGTGGGTTGGCGTGAGTGGTTGAGTTTACCGGAGCTTGGTATCGAGAAGATTAAAGCAAAGGTGGATACTGGCGCCCGCACCTCATGTATTCATGCAGTTAATATTGAAGAGTACCAAAAAAATGGCGAAAAATGGGTGAAATTTATAGCGCAACCATTACAAGGTGATGAACAAACACAGGTTAAATGCTCCGCGAAGGTTAAAAAAATTAAAGCTGTAACCAGTTCAAGTGGGCAAAAAGAAATGCGCTATTTTATAGAGACCACACTACATGCAGGCCAACATAGCTGGCCTATTGAAGTGACGCTAACAAATAGAGCAACAATGAAATTTAGGATGTTACTTGGCCGTACAGCCATGGAAAACCACTTAGTCGTTAACCCGGCTTTATCTCATTTATTAGATAGTTAAGGTTTTAACTATGAAAATTGGTATTTTATCTCGCAGCAGTAGTTTGTATTCAACGCGACGCCTAATAGAAGCGGCAGAAGCCCGCGGCCATGAAGTAAAAGTAATTGATGCGCTACGTTGTTATATGAACATAAACTCACAGCAGCCAGAAATTCACTATCGTGGTGAAAATTTAAAAGATTTTGACGCCATTGTTCCACGTATTGGGGCATCGGTAACGTTTTATGGCTGCTCAGTGTTGCGACAGTTTGAAATGATGGGGGTTTACCCGGTTAATGAATCAGTGGCTATTTCTCGTTCGCGCGACAAATTACGCTCACTTCAGCTGTTATCACGTAAAGGTGTAGGTATGCCGGTAACAGGTTTTGCCAGTAAGCCAGATGATGTAAAAGACCTACTAGAAATGGTAGGGGGTACACCTGTAGTTATTAAGCTACTTGAAGGCACACAAGGCATTGGTGTTGTACTGGCCGAAACACGTAAAGCGGCTGAAAGTGTGATTGAAGCGTTTATGGGCTTAAAAGCCAATATTATGGTTCAAGAATACATTAAAGAAGCTGGCGGTGCCGACATTCGGTGTTTTGTATTAGGGGATAAAGTAATAGCGGCCATGAAGCGCCAAGCGCAAGAAGGCGAGTTTCGCTCAAACCTTCACCGTGGTGGTAGCGCGACATTAGTACGCATTACCCCAGAAGAGCGTAAAACAGCTGTTGCTGCAGCAAAAGCAATGGGCTTAAATGTAGCAGGTGTTGATTTACTTCGTTCATCACGTGGGCCACTGGTTATGGAAGTGAATTCTTCTCCAGGGCTTGAAGGGATTGAAGTAGCAACAGGTAAAGATATTGCCGGTATGGTCATCGAATTTATCGAAAAAAACGCTGCTATTAAAGGAACCGCAACCCGTGGCAAAGGTTAAAATTAATCGCCCTTTTACTTTATTAGAGGAAAGTATTGGGGTGGGCGAGCGCAAAACTCTCGCGTTGGAGGCCGCTAAACTTTACACCCATTCACCACTTAATATTCCTATTGAGGTGGTTAATGGTGTGATGGAAGGCCCTGTTTTAATGATATGTGCAGCTATTCATGGTGATGAGCTAAATGGTGTAGAAGTTGTGCGCCAGCTGCTTTCTAAAATAGATGCAAGCCAATTACGCGGAACCATAATTGCTGTGCCAATTGTTAATGTGTTTGGCTTTATTCATAAGTCGCGTTATTTACCCGATAGACGCGATATGAACCGCAGCTTTCCGGGCTCTGAACGAGGATCGCTGGCGGGGCGTATGGCGCATATGTTTTTTAATCAGGTGGCGGTACATTGTACCCACATTATTGATTTACATACCGGCGCTATCCATCGTACTAACTTACCGCAAATACGCGCTAACTTAGATGATGAAGCAACCGCTGAGATGGCTAAAGTATTCGGCACACCCGCGGTTATAAACGCATCACTTCGTAATGGCTCATTACGAAGTGAAGCCGCTAATTTAGGTATACCGGTTATCACTTACGAAGCGGGTGAAGCCTTACGTTTTGACCCTATAGCCATTGCCGCAGGTGTACAGGGTGTGGACTATGTGATGCGGCATTTAAAAATGATCCGTGGCAAACGTCCTAAAAAACTGCCCGATCCTATTATTGCCGGTTCTACAAGTTGGATACGCGCTGAGGTAGATGGCATTGTACGCGCGCAGGTATCGCTGGGTGAACACGTAGAAAAAGGCCAAGTGCTGGCATATATAAGTAGCCCATTAGGTGATGCCGAGCTTGAGCTTTTAGCGCCTAAAGGCGGTATTGTAATAGGTCAGCAAACTATGCCACTGGTAAACGAGGGGGATGCGGTGTTTCACCTTGCCTATTTTGCAAATGCAAATAGCCTAGTAGAGCAGCAGTTAGAGCATTTTATTGACGAAATAAATGATTTAGATGAAGAGCTTAAAACAGCGGAGCTAAATAATTAGCATTGTGTTAGCTAGTAAAAAGCCGCAGTAGGTAATTTATCTACTGCGGCTTTTTTGTGAATATGACTTTTTAAACTATGTCTTTTTAGGGCCAATTATGCGTTTTATTACCGGCGCTTTAGTAGGCTTTGGCTCCTTATTTAACACCATAACAGGGCGGGTAACAAACAGGTTATTAGGATAAACAACCCTATGCCCATCTACATGTTCAAGGAGTACGTTCATTAAACCTAGTTCGACTATGCGGCCTTCTATGTGGTTTGCGCCATCAACAATACGTACCCAATTACCTACATGAAAACCGTTTTGGATAAACATGAGTAAAAAAGCGGTAAGGTTACTAAGCAGCGACCAAGCGGCAAATAAAGCGACCCCAAGCATAGCAAATAATGATGAGCCAAGTACTAATAACCCGCGCAGCTCAATGCCCCAAAATATCAGCACTAAACACAGTACAACAAACGCTAAAATGATTTTTAATAAAAGCTCAGCCCTAAATTTACGATGAACATCTACTTTTCCTTTAATGGCTTTTTCGAGCAGTTTTTTTGTTGCTTTTAATAACAGTGGAAAAAGTAAAACGGCAATAAGGGTAACAATTAATTTATATTGCGTACCCATTAGCTCTAAAAGCGTAAACAATTCCAAAGTGAGATACCGTACTGTTTTTAGGAAAATTTAAAGCGCTAGTGTAACGCTTTCGTTTATTACCCGCTATTTAAAAAGTGTTTTTAACACTCACAAGCCATTGCACCGAATCAACATCATCGTAGCCATCTAGTGGAGCGGCAATATCAAGGTGGATCATGGTGCCAGAGTTTGCTCTGCTTGGCGCTAGGCGCAAACCCACCCCAACATTTTTTAAAACATGATCGTTCTCGCCGTTATCTTCATCGTTAAACCAAGCGCGGCCAACATCAACAAAGCCCGCTGCACCTACTTTAAATAACTGCAGTAAATCGTACTCCCAGTAATAGCGTTTTTCTAGGCTGACTAAAAAGCTTCGGTCGCCGTGCTGGTAATCCATAGGATAGCCACGAAGGCCTGTTTCGCCGCCAAGTGTTAGCTGCTTATCGGCAGTTAGGTTTTTAGCATACTGGGCGCGGGCTTTAACAAACCAGGATTGGTTTTCGCTGGTATTTAAGTAGTACAGCACTTCGCTGGTGGCCAAAAAGTTTTCAAGCTGTTTTTGCTCTTTATTCCAATAACCATCCATTTGTGCACTAAAACGCCACAGCGTTCTGTCGGTAGTAAAGTGCGCTTTTTTAGCTTTTAACGAATACACGGCTCTGCTGTCATCATTACTAAGAGACTCATCGGAGTAACCTAAAAGCGCTTTAATGTTCCAGCCTAAATTTAAATCTTCTGTGCGCGAAATACTGTCAAAATTACGTACTTTTATATAACTGTCTTCAAACCAATGACCGCTAACATAGGGGTAACTTAGCTGTCTATCTTTGGCTAAGGGAGCAAAGGTTGTTTCTATTTCTGCAAAGCTGTCTTCTTGGTTTACATAGCCAAGTGTCAATCGCTGCGTCCAGCTATCAGATAATGCTTTAGAGTGACCTAAAAAAGCGCTAAAAAAATTGGTTGTTTGATCAAACTCGCTGTATTCGTCACCCCGGCGATACAGCGCCTCTTCTCTTTGTTCAGAAAAGCTTTTAATACCATAGCTATAGGGCGTATCTATGGCATAAAACGGGTAAGTTAACTCTAATAAGTGGCGTTTACCATCGCTGTTATCGGCATATTCTAAGCGCCCGCGATACCGGCTTGATAATATATTAGGATCGTCATAAACAAATAAATAACCATTACGATCGCTGTCGGTGGTGCGTGAAAACGATAAACGCTTACCCCAACCTAGTAAGTTCGACTCGCGAAAACCTATGCTCGATTTATTTTCGCCACCGCTGCGGCTAAAGCTTATTTCGGGTAGTAGGGTCCATAAATCGCGAGTTACTACGGTTACATCTACGTTGCCGTCGCAGTTTTCAATCGCGCTTATTTGCGCATCGTATAAATAGTTTTGTTGGCGTAATAAACGCTCTGACTCAGCGAGTTTTCTGGCATTGTAATTATCGCCTTGTTTAAATAACAAAATATTACTAATTACATCTGGCTCTGTTTGGATATGCGCACGGTTAGCAAAACGAAAAAGCGCGTTATTTTCCTCTTCCAGTTCGGTATTAAACACATTGAGTTGGTTAAGGGTAATTGACGCTATTTGAGCATCGCTGCGGCTATTAACGAGCGTGGTTGTATCTTCAACTTCGCGGCGTAAGTTATTGCTTTTATTTGAGTGCGATTGCACTGTGGGGCAGCTGCTAGTTTTATTGCTTGGTTGTTGTGCAAAGGCCTTAGGCGCACTAAAGCTTACGAGAGCTAAGCTTATACAACAGTGTGCAATCCATTTTTTATTCACCATTGAACCTCTTCAATACTACTGCCAATATGAGTCGTAATATCAGCTTACATCATTGTTATTACAATGTAAGTAAAAGGTATGGATTTTGAAACTAATTAATTGTTACCGTTAAGCACCTTTGTTAATTAACCTCAACGCTGCTTGTTTAGAGCATAGGGATGCGTTTTAGCTTAAGTAAAAGGCCAGGGCTGCTAATAAGTGCTCGGCTTCACGGCCTTCGCCATTAATCCAAATACTTTCGCTGTAGTGTTCAAAATTTAAATTAAAGGTTTGCTGTTGATAGCTAAAACGTAATTGATGACGATCAGCCCCTTGTGCGTAATCAATAATGGTTATCTCATCAGCGTGCAAAAACAGTGTGCTCCACAGCTCAAAGTCTTCATCATGAGGCGCCTCTACGGGGCTGATAACAATGCATTTATGGGCGTGATTGTATTCAATTTTGGTCATGATTTACTTAATTATTAGCAAGGTAGTTACGAATGGCCGTTAAAAATTCGCCGCCATATTTATTGAGTTTGGTAAAGCCAACGCCCGACACCTTTAAAAACTCGCTGTCGTTGGTGGGCATTAATTGCGCCATTTCGGCTAAGGTTTTATCGTTAAATACAACGTACGGCGGTACATCGTCTGCATCAGCAAGTTCTTTGCGTAGCGCGCGTAAGCGGGCAAATAGTTTTTTGTCGTAATTAAACTGCGCCAGTTTATCTTGGTATACGTGTTTAGCTTGTAAGCGCGGCTCGGCAAGCTTTAGTGCATATTCGCTTTTAAGTACTGCGCGTGCAGCTTCGGTTAAGCGCAGTGAAGCACCTTGGGTAATATCTTGGCTTAACAGGCCTTGGTGTATAAGTTGGCGTAATATACTGAGCCAAAACTCACTGCTTTTGTCTTTGCCTATCCCATAGGTGCTGAGTTCGTGGTGGTTATTATCGCGAATGCGACTGGTATTAGCCCCGCGTAATAGTTCTACAATATAGCCTAAGCCAAAACGCTGCCCAGCTCGGTACACACACGAAAGCGCTTGTTGCGCTACTAACGTGCCATCAAAGCTTTTTGGTGGGTTTATGCAAATGTCGCAGTTACCACATTGCTCGCGTTTATACTCGCTAAAGTAGTTTAAAAGTATTTGGCGACGACATGTTTGCGCCTCGGCAAAACTGGCCATGGCATTAAAACGCTGCTCTTCTACGCGGCGGCGTTGTTCATCGTCTATGTCTTCAAAAAAGCGCCTAACGCGGCCAATATCGGCGGGATCAAAATACATAATGGCTTCTGCGGCTAAGCCATCACGCCCAGCGCGGCCGGTTTCTTGATAGTAGGCTTCAATACTTTTTGGAATATCGTAATGCAGTACAAAACGCACATTTGGTTTATTTATGCCCATACCAAAAGCAACGGTTGCAACCACAATTTGAATGTCATCGCGGGCAAATCCGGTTTGCACAAATTGGCGTTGCTCGTTACTCATACCAGCATGATACGCGGCGGCATTTAGCCCTGCATCAGCGAGCTTTTCGGCAATGTCATCAACGCGTTTACGGCTAGTGCAGTAAATAATACCACTTTGATTTTTTTGCTCTTTTAAATAGCGCAGTAGTTGCGCCATCGGTTTAAATTTTTCTTCGATGGTGTAACGAATATTAGGCCTGTCGAAGCTGCCGGTATGTATGTAGGGCTGTTGTAATTTTAATTGCTCAACAATATCAAAGCGGGTAGCTTTATCGGCTGTGGCGGTCAGGGCCATCATAGGGACATAGGGAAAACGCTGTTTAAGCTCGTTTAATCTAAAGTAGTGCGGTCTAAAGTCATGCCCCCAATGCGATACACAATGTGCTTCGTCTATGGCAAATAGGCTTATATTTAAGTGGCTGAGCCGTTCGGTAAATTCATGCTGAAGCACTTTTTCAGGGGCAACATACAGTAATTTTATTAGCCCTTGGTGCAATTGTTGGTACACTAATTGTTGCTCTTCGCGAGCAAGGCTATTATTAATGTAAGCGGCTTTAACACCTAACGCTTGCAGTTGCGTTACTTGGTCTTGCATGAGTGAAATAAGCGGCGAAATGACCACAGTAACCCCTTCGAGCACTAACGCTGGTACTTGGTAACACACTGATTTACCACCGCCTGTAGGAAGCAGTACCAAAGAGTCTTGGCCATTAATAGCCGCATCGATAACCGCTTTTTGGCCATCACGAAACTCGCTGTAGCCAAACACTTGTTTAAGAACGGTGTCGGGCTTGCGGACCAATGTGCTAGGAGTAGGGGTTAGAGTATTCATCGCGGCTATTTTAGTGTTTTTTTTATAGGATGTCTTTAGCTTAGCGGTAAATGATTTAATTAGTGCCTCGTGGTTTTGCTTCAGGTATGCTTAACTCATCGTACCAGTCTTAATTTAAACATAGAGAATAACAATGAATAAAGAAATGTTAATTGAACAAGTTGGCGCACTGTTTGTAAATGGCATGCCATTTAACCAGTTTTTAAATATCTCGGTAGAGTCGCTCAGCCCTGAGCAAGCTAAAATTACGTTCCCGTGGCAAGATGTATTTATAGGTAATCCTGCGCAAAAAATTCTTCACGGCGGTATTATATCGGCGGTGCTTGATAATGTGGGCGGCATGCTTGCAGCAGCCAGTGTTATCGATAAATTAACCGACTTAGATATTCCAAGCGTACAGCAAAAGCTGGCTACCTTAGGCACTATAGATTTACGTACAGATTATTTACGCCCTGGTAAAGGGGAGGTATTTACAGCCAGTGCCACTTTGATCCGCTCTGGAAATAAAGTATGTGTATGCAGAATGGAGCTGCACAACGAAAAGGCAATACAAATCGCTTTTGGTACAGGTACGTATTTAGTCGGATAATGATGTTAAAATAAACTGTCTTGGGTTTAAGTTTACTCGCCTCAAAATAAATCACTTAATAGCGCGAATTGGTATAAACTGTCGGCCTTTTAGTACGGATAAGTAGTATGTATGTCGATTGCAAACGAGCAGCGTAAAGGCGGGATTTTTGCCTGTTTAGCTTTTTTAATGTGGGGCTTAGCGCCTATTTATTTCAAACAAATACAACATGTTTCTGCCTTTGAAATTTTAACCCACCGTGTTCTCTGGTCTGTGGTTTTTTTGATACTTGTGGTCAGTGTGCTCAAATACTGGGATAGGGTTAAACGTATCGTTGTCCAGCCCAAGATTATTTTAATGTTAGTGCTTACATCCTCTATATTAGGCTTTAATTGGGGGTTGTTTATTTGGGCAGTCAATAATAACCATATGCTCGATGCCAGTTTGGGCTATTACATAAACCCATTACTGAATGTGCTGTTGGGCATGCTATTTTTAGGCGAGCGACTGCGTAAGTGGCAAGGGTTTGCAGTGTTTTTAGCCTTTGCTGGTGTAGTACTGCAGTTGGTCAGTTTTGGTTCGTTTCCGGCGGTGGCGTTTTCGCTTGCCACGTCTTTTGCTATTTATGGCTTACTTCGTAAAAAGTTACCGGTTGAAGCGCTGCCGGGCATTTTACTTGAAGCGCTAATTTTATTGCCTGTTGCATTAATCTACTGGTGGGTGATGGCCCCAACGCCTACCTCTGATTTAGCCGTTAACGATTGGCAGACCAATGCGCTGTTAATTAGTGCTGGTATTATTACGACCTTGCCGCTGTTGTGTTTTACCGGCGCAGCTAAGCGTTTGCAGTACACAACTTTGGGCTTTTTTCAGTATATAGGGCCCAGTTTAATGTTTATGCTTGCTGTGGTGTTTTACGATGAAGTGTTTGATGCCGAGCGAGTGATCACGTTTGCGTGTATTTGGAGTGCTTTAGCTATATTTACGTGGGATTCTTATCATCAATCACGTAAGCGTAAAAAAGCGGCGGTAACCGCCGCTGAAGTCTAATACCAATGCGCAATAATAGTTTAAGTAAGTAGCTATAAAGCAGCGTTAAGGTTTAGCTTATAACTTTATTACGGCCGGTTTCTTTTGCATCATATAGCTTTAAATCGGCCTGTTTTAGCAGTTCATCTATCTGGTAAATAGGGCCGCTTGCAAAACCAATAGAAATTGTAAATTTAATTTTTTCTTGGCTAAACTCTTGGCTATTTAGCTCTATAAACTGCCTAAACCCTTCTAACCGTTTTAGCGCTTGTGCTGTGGTTGCATCAGTAAAGTAAACGGCAAATTCTTCCCCACCTAAACGAGCAACTAACTGCTTTTCAAAGTACTTTTTAAAACACACTGCCAACCCTTTGAGCACTTCATCTCCGGCATCGTGGCCGTATGTATCGTTAATCGATTTAAAATGGTCTATATCAAGCATAGCGAGTGCGCCATCTTGATTCGATTTTTTTAAATACTTGAGTGACTTACTCGACTCTTCAAAAAAGTAGCGGCGATTAGGTAGCTTTGTTAAGTAGTCTGTATTTGCCTGGCGTTTAATTGTGGCTATTTGCTCAAGCATGTCGACGTTTTGACTTAGGCGGCAGTAAAACTCTTCGCTGTTAAAGGGTTTATGGAGGTAGTCATTAGCACCATTTTTTAAAAATAGGCTCGATAATGCTGATGAGTCAGCCCCTGAAATGCCGATAATGGCTTTTTCATCATTACTGTAAAGTCGGCGAATTTCAGCGCATAACTCATCACCATTCATGTTTGGCATTTCGTTATCGGTAATAATAACAGACACGTCTTTTTGGCTTTCGAGCACCTCTAGCGCGTCTTTTCCGTCCTTTGCTTCGAGTATTTGATACTTATGGCGCTTTAGTAAGCTGCAAATGTATCTACGGGTAGACGTTGAGTCGTCGACAACCAGCACTTTTACGTTTTCGTTACGGGGTAAACGGCTCAGTTGTTTTTCTAGGTATTGGTAAGCTTGTTTGTTTTCTTTGATTATGTAATCAATGATTGGGTACTTTTCTACTGTGTCGCGAGTTTGCTTATCTATGTTGCCTGTCATTACGATGGTAGGAATATCAGCATTAATAGTATACGGAATCGCCTCACCCGCAGGCGCATCAGGAAGGATAAAATCTACAACAGCACAAAAGTAGCTATTGTTTTTTATTAGCTCTTTTGTTGCCGCCAAAGACTCAGCTATATCAACTTCATAACCCACTTTGAGCGCGATATGCTTTTGCACACGCGCTATAGTAGGCGTATCTTCAATTATAAGTATTTTTCGCGTCACGTAACAACCTTGTTTGATATTTTGCAAAAGTGTTTGCTTATACAAGTTGTAACTGCTAAAACGCAAAAAAGCAAATAACTTAGAGGGTTATACGCTATCTGACTCGCCATAATCGTCTTGGCTTATTGGCATTGGCCCTGACATTTTTGAGCGACCAAAAAGTGTATGAAACTTGGTTTTACAAGTTGTTAGTTTTAAATATTTAACCCAGGCTTTTTCGATTGGGTTTGTAGGTTCTTTATTGCCACAAACTACATCAACAAATTGCGCTTGTAAGGTATTTTGTGGCGCTAACGTTTTATTATAAAGCCCTTTTAGTACTACGCCATGTTGCTCTAATATACTGGCTTCTAATAAGGTAAAGTTTCCGCTGCGGCTAAACCCGCGAGGAAAGTTTTGATCATCATAAAATTGACGCTGGCTAACAAACGCTTGGCGAAGTAGTGAAATATCGTTGCTCATAACTGTATCCTCATACCCTGTTTATTGCTGGAGTATGATGCAAGTTTGACAATTTATTAAACAAGTTATTTTTATCGTGAGGATAAAAAATTGGATATAGATTTATTAAAAACATTTGTAGAGGTTGTGCGCACGCGTCATTTTGGTAAAGCGGCTGAAAACCTATACATCACTCAATCGGCAGTCAGCTTCCGCATTCGTCAATTAGAGCAGGGGCTGGGTGTAAACTTGTTTATTCGCCAGCGGAACAATATTCAATTAACGGCGCCAGGAGAGAGATTGCTTCCGCATGCTAAAATGATCATCACCGGCATGCAGCGTGCCAAAGTGGATGTGGCATTGGCCGATAACATGCACAAGCAAATAAGCCTAGCAGGGACACCCAATATATGGGATGCCTTTTTACAATTTGGCATTACTAATATAGTGTCGGCTATGCCTGGGGTGTCGTTAGTTGCAGAGGTTAAAGCCCAGCAAGAAAGCACACGCTTATTATTAGAGCGGACGCTTGATTTAGCCATTTTATTTGACCCACCTAAAGTGGATGAGCTTGTGGTTGAGCGAATTTGCGAGCTACCAATTATTCCAGTCAGTGGCTATGACACAGCAACTAACGAAAACTTTTTTGATAACCAATATGTATATGTTGATTGGGGCACTACTTTTTCGCTGTGGCATGCGCGTCAATTTACGGGTAAAACGCCTCCTTATTTTAGAACCAGTACGGGGCGTATCGCGCTTGATTTAATTATTCAGTGTGGTGGCAGTGCGTTTATACCCGAGGTGCTTGTTGAATCTCATTTAGAAAAGGGTGAGCTGTTCCATGTAAAAGATGTTGAACATACCTCGCGTGATATTTTTGTGGCCTACCACAGAGACAATGAACAAAAAGAGCTAATAGAAACCTTGATTAACTTATTACCTAAAATAAATGCTCATCAGCCTATTGATGAACACTAAATACCGACTATTATTTTTAGTGAGATTGAGTGGGTACAATTTTGTTTATAAAATATTCATGTCGGTTTGTTTTCAGAATTTAGACACTTTTATTAAAATAAAAAGACAAAAATGTTTCCTTTGTAATATATCTGTCATTTAACGATGACAAACTGCAGCTGTTTTAAAAAATTAGTTTTGTGATTATCGAGGAAATAACATGAATTTTGTAAAATCGAGCTTATGTATTGCTCTAGTAAGTGGTTTATCTTTTAGTGCGTTTGCAGATGTTGATGTTTACGGTAAAGCGAATGTTACTGTGCAATCATCTGATGACGGTGAAGGGTCTTTCACTGAAATTAAAAGTAATGCATCTCGCTTTGGCCTAAAGGGATCTGAAAAGATTACAGATGGATTAGAAGCGGTTTATAAGTTTGAGTTTCAAGTTGATGTATCTGATGCTGACTCTAAAGGTGATAACGACGACAATATTTCTGCACGCAACCAATACGTAGGTTTAAAAGGTGCTTATGGTCAAGTTGTTGTGGGTCGTAACGATACGGCACTTAAGCAATCACAGGGCAAATTAGATTTATTTAATGATCTTGAAGGCGATATTAAAAACGTCTTTAAAGGTGAAAACCGCTTGGGTGATTCAATCACTTATACATCTAAAAGCTACGAAGGTTTTAAAGTACTTGCTACATTTATTGCCGAAGATGACGTAGATGCAGATAACGGTTATTCAATGGCGGTTACCTACGGTGACGCTGCACTTAAAAAGAGTGCGGTTTACGCCTCGGTTGCAGCCGATAGCGAAGTAAATGGCTACGATGTAGTGCGTGCGTCAATCCAAGGTAAAGTAGAGAGCTTTAAATTAGGCGCTATGTACCAAACTCAAGAAAAAGTAGACGGTAGCGCAGAAGCGGATGGCTACTTATTAAACGCAGCCTACAGCATGGGTAAAAACACGTTTAAAGTGCAGTACCAAGCAATGGACTTTGATGATAGCGATGACAAAACGGCAGTTTCTGTAGGTGTTGATCATAAGTTTAATAAAAACATTAAAGTATTTGGTTTTTACTCAAGCTTTGATATGGACAACAATGTTGACCAAGACTACGTTGGCTTAGGTATGGAATACAAGTTTTAACTATTCGCTAAATTAGTTAAAACGCTCCCTTTTTAACCGCGCCTAGGGCGTGCTGAACTTTGATGGTTGAATTTGCAGCAGCGTGTTTGGTTTTTAGGCAAGGCAGAGCCTATGAAGTGTGGTTATTCCACATAAATAGGCGATAACGCAG
>NZ_PNCT01000061.1:0-1129 GCF_005887365.1 Pseudoalteromonas sp. S3785
ACAGAGGGCTGGTTGAGTGAAGTCGCTGGCATGGTGGTGTCAATAATACCGGTTTCGGTGGCGCTGCCGATATTACCCAGGCCATCATCTACTTCGGCAGTGACCGTGTATTCGCCTTCAGCTAAAGCACTCGGGGCATCAACGCTCCAGACGCCACCGGTTACGGTCGTATCAACAGTCGTAATATTCCCTGCACTGTCTTCAAACGTTAAGCTAATGGTGGTGCCATCGTCTGCATCGCTTGTTCCGCTAATAGTGGGTGTGGTGTCGTTGGTATCTACCAAGACATTAATGCTAATGCTTGGCGCGGTGGTGTTCAGTGTCGCGGTTTCACTAACCGTGGTGGTGTTACCGGCGTTATCGCTCACGCTCGCTTCAATGGTCAGCTCACCATCAGCCAGCGCATTTGGTACATCCGCTGACCAACTGCCATCCGCTTGCACTGTGGCGCTGAAGGTTTCTGTTGTCACCCCATCACTTACGCTGATACTAATCACCGTGCCTGCAGGTGCATTGGTGGTACCACTAATGGTTGGTGTGCTGTCGTTGGTCGCGCCCACGGTATCGAGTGTCAGTGTCGGTGCAAGGCTGTCTATGGTGCCCGACTGGGACGCGCCGCCTGTATTGCCTGCCGCATCCGTAATGCTGGCTTGCACACTGTAGCTGCCATCAGGTAATGCTGGGCTCGTTGCTTGCCAGTTGCCGTTGGCATCAACCGTGGCAGTGATTGCGATATCGTCGCCGTTACTATCGGTGATAACAATATTGACAACAGTGCCTTGCGGCTCTGTTGAAGTACCACTGATGAGTGGCGTGCTGTCGTTGCCAAGTCCCAGTGCATCCACAGTGACAACCGGTGTGATGGTATCGACATTGCCACTGCTGTTGGCTGTGCTCTCATTGCCTGCCGCGTCGGTTATGCTGGCTGTGACAGTAAAGTCACCTTGCGCGAGCGCACTGGGGATTTCAATATCCCAATGACCATCCGCCTCAACGGTGGTCGTGAGAGTTTGCACAGCGCCGTCACTGTCGGTCACGGTGAGTGTCACCGTGCCGCCAATTTCGTTACTGGTGCCCTGTAATGTCGGTGTTAGGTCGTTTACATCGCCTACATTTTGTATCGTAAGTG
>NZ_PNCT01000062.1:0-714 GCF_005887365.1 Pseudoalteromonas sp. S3785
TGATACGGGCGAAGTGGATGTGACGCCACCAACCCTTGCCTTTACACCGACCTTTGAGCTTGGTTTATTAGTGACCCTAAGCGGTACCTCTGATTTGCCAGCAGGCAGCGAAATTACTATCACTGAGCAACTTATAGGCGGTGGCATTGGGGCCACTTACACCACCACAACCGATGCCAATGGTAATTGGTCATTAGTGGGCTTGGATGTATCACTCCTTGATGTTGGCTCAGTGATCGCCACAGCCACCGATGCGGCGGGCAACACGCGCACAATCAGCTCAGATGACTTTGATAGCACACCGCCTACGCTTAGCGTTGAGGTGGATGCACAAAGCAATAGCAACACGCCTATAATCAGCGGCACGAGCGATGCGGGCGAAGGCGCGCAAGTGACGATAGTGGTGACCGACAGCGATGGTAATCCACAAACCATCACTGCGCTTGTTGATGCAAATGGTGATTGGAGCGCCACACCAAGTACACCACTCAGTGAAGGCGAAAGCACGATTGAAGTGAGCGTACGCGATAGTGTAGGCAACGAAACCACCGTGAGTGAAACCACTACGATTGACACGCAAGCACCTACACTTACGATACAAAATGTAGGCGATGTAAACGACCTAACACCGACATTACAGGGCACCAGTAACGAAATTGGCGGCACGGTGACACTCACCGTGACCGACAGTGACGGCGCTGTGCAACCTCTCAC
>NZ_PNCT01000063.1:0-21252 GCF_005887365.1 Pseudoalteromonas sp. S3785
GCGTGTAATGGGGTTTGTAATATAGTGGTGGAGAGATAGGGATTTGAACCCTAGATAGGCTACAAACCTATGCCGGTTTTCAAGACCGGTGCATTCGACCACTCTGCCATCTCTCCGCACGGCCTGCATAATAGGGAAACCCATTGCCTTTGTGAAGCTTTTTTTTAAAAAAATTGTTTAAGTGCTTAAAAAACAATTAATTTGTTTAAAGATAAAACAAAAAACTCATTTTTGGTGGTTAAATGAACTTTAATTAAAAAATAACACTCTATTGATCTACAAAGGTTTGCCCAAACATATAAGAGTTGGTAATCTAATTTTAGTTAAATTATCGAAACAAACATGTTTCACTTAAAGGAGCTCTACAATGGCATTTAATCATTCGTACAATACCGCTAAACCGGTAATGTCGACCATTGAAACAAACAAGGTACTTAAAAACACCTATTTCTTACTGGCCATGACATTAGCATTTAGTGCTGTTACGGCGGGTATTTCAATGGCATTACAATTACCTTACTTTATGGGAATTGTGTTCACACTGGTTTCGTTTGGTTTATTATTTGTTGTAAACAAAAAAGCAGACTCAGCTTCAGGCGTATTTTGGGTGTTTGCTTTTACAGGCTGTATGGGCGCAGGCCTTGGCCCACTTCTTAACTATTATGCGGCTATGCCTAATGGCCCAATGCTTATTATGCAGGCACTTGGTTCTACTGCATTAATATTTTTTGGACTATCGGCTTATGCATTAAACACTAAAAAAGACTTCTCATTTATGGGTGGTTTTTTAACAGTAGGTTTATTAGTGGTTATTGTCGCAAGCATAGTTAACATATTCATTGGCAGCTCGCTAATGTTTATGGTGCTTAACGCAGCTGTTGTGTTAATTATGTCTGGCTTAATCTTATTTGATACTAGCCGTATTATTAATGGCGGCGAAACTAACTACATTCGCGCTACAGTGGCTTTATACTTAAACGTGTACAACTTATTTACTTCTTTACTGCACCTTCTTGGCGCAAGTGATGACTAATTAAATAGTTCTGTTAAAATAGCCCCTTTATTGGGGCTTTTTTATTGGAATTGTTTTGGCGCGATTTGTTCTTTCTTTACATACTCCTCCTTCAGATCATGACTCAACGCAACGTATTATAAAGTTTGCACATGCATGTTTAGCACAAGGCCACACCATAGATGCACTTTTTTTGTATCAAAATGGTATTTATCACGCATCAACTCATTTTGAGCTGGCCTCTGACGAGCTGCAAATCCCTATGCATTGGCAACAACTTGCAGACAAAAATATTAATTTAATGCTTTGCGTCACTGCAGCAGAAAAACGCGGTTTAAGTACAAGCCAAACAGGTGTGTTTACAGTTGCTGGGCTTGCAGAATTTGCCATGCTAGCCAGTGATGCAGATAAATGGATACAGTTTAAATGAAAAATGTTTTAGTCATGAGCCAATCCAGTCCCTTTGATGAACTTAATACCCGCGATGCCCTAGACATGTCACTTATATTTGCCGCAGTTGATCAAAATATTAGCTGGCTATTTAGCGGCCCCGCCGTGCTTGCTTTAAAACATAATCAATCAACAGAGCAACTGGGCGTAAAAGATTTTTTTAAAAACATCAAAACGCTTGAAATCTATGAAGTAGAAAACATATACGTATGTGAAAAATCATTACTTGATTATAACTTAAACAAATCTCAATTAATTATTGATTCAATCAGCCTCAATTACACTGAGCAACAACAGTTGATTTGCCAGCAAGATTTTGTGGTGAACCTATGAGTACATTACATATTTTTTCTAAGCCACTGGCTTATTACGACTCAACACAGCTTGAAAACTTAATTAAAGACACTGATAAAGTACTCCTTGTTGGTGATGCCTGTTACGCCGCTAAGCAGTATTTTCAATTAAACGATTCGCTATTGTTGCTTTTAGAGGATGCGCATGCTCGCGCGGTTAAACTAACCCCTGGCCAATCAATTATTAATTACGATGAGTTTGTTGCCCTGACACTAACTACTAATCAATCTATCACCTGGTAACCTATGCTAGAATTTAATAATCAACAAATCGATACAGATAAACAAGGGTACTTGCTCGATTACACCGTGTGGACAAAAGAGTTGGCCCCTATTATCGCCGAGCAAGAAAACATTATCTTGAGCGAACAACACTGGGAAGTGATTAATTTTGTTCGCGATTTTTATTTAGAATATAACACCAGCCCAGCGATAAGAATGCTTGTTAAAGCCATGGCTAAAGCACTTGGCGAAGACAAAGGCAATAGTATTTATTTGTATAAATTATTCCCGAAGGGGCCTGCAAAACAAGCGACTAAAATTGCCGGATTACCTAAGCCCGCTAGGTGTATTTAATGGTGAATAAACCAATGCATAATCGCGCAACTAAAAGCACTAACAAACGCACTACGGGTAGAACTTACTCACGCAGTGCATTCACTAAAAAAAGCACAACTTCACGTGAAGTTAAACCCGCGATAGCAGCTAAAGATAGAAAAATTGTTTTATTTAACAAACCCTACGATGTGCTTTGTCAATTTACAGATGATGCCAATAGAAAAACGTTAGCTGAATTTATTCCCATTAAAGATGTATACGCAGCAGGCAGATTAGACCGCGACAGTGAAGGGTTATTACTTTTAACAAACTGCGGAAAGCTTCAAAATACCCTTACCGCACCAAGTAAAAAAACCAATAAAACCTATTGGGTGCAAGTTGAAGGCGAGCCCAGTGCAGACGCTGTTAACGCCCTATGTAAAGGTGTTGAACTAAAAGATGGTATTACCTTACCCGCAAATGTAAAAATTATTGAAGAGCCTGAAGTTTGGCCTCGTGTGCCACCGGTTAGAGAGCGAAAATCGATTCCTACAACGTGGTTAAGCATTACAATTAACGAAGGACGTAATAGACAAGTTCGTCGTATGACTGCGCATGTTGGGCACCCCACATTAAGGCTTATTCGCTACAGCATTGGTAATTATACGCTTGATGGCATTGAGAGCGCTCAGTACAGTGTTATCAAAGGTGATAAAAATGCATAAGCCCCATGTGACGGTTGCTGCTGTAGTAAAAAAAGGAGACCGCTTTTTACTAGTAAAAGAGCGAGATAAATTTACTGCTACTATTTGCTATAACCAACCTGCCGGCCATTTAGAACTAGACGAAACACTGGCTCAAGCAGCCAGCAGAGAGCTTTTTGAAGAGACAGGTTTAACCTTAACCCCAATTAGTTTAGTCGGTATTTACAACTTACATGCGGCAAACGGAATACATTATTTACGCTTTTGTTTTCTATTTGATGGCGCTCAAATCACTACTGAGCCCTGCCCAAAAGATGCAGATATAATGAGTGCTGGCTGGCACACTTTAGAGGACATAAAAACGCTGCCTCTCAGAAGCCATCTCGTTTTAAAATGTATTGAGGACAGCCTGAATCGCCCTATTCAGGACGTTAGCTTTATTTACGACGATAATTAAACATTTTCACTTTGTATAATTCTCAAAGCTATATAAATAGTCCACGGCTATAAATTAACTTAATGCTAAGCAATTTCGTCCCTGCCTTTTTGAATAATAAAGTGCGCTATCGGCGGCCTTAACAAACTCTTTTTGATCGCAATTATCGTCTTCACCAATCGCGTTAATACCCATACTAAGGGTTAAGTAACCGGTAAAACTATCTTCATGAGGGATACGGAGCTCTTCAATTGCCTTTTGAATATGCTCAGCTATAAACAAAGCCCCTTGTTTATCTGTTTGTGGTAGCAATACAACAAACTCTTCACCGCCATAACGCGCTACAAAATCTTCGGTACGGCTTACCGTACACGCTATTGCTTGCGCCACGTTATACAAACATAAATCACCTTCAACATGTCCGTAGCGGTCGTTAAATAGTTTAAAGTGATCAATATCAATTAAAATAATCGCTAAATCGTCACCACATTCAACAGCTTTTTCAAACTCTTTACTTAGTTTTTCATCAAAACGACGTCTATTTGCTATTTGCGTTAGTGAATCTAAAAACGCCATATCGCGTAAAATATTTTGATCTTCCAAACGTTTGGTCGCATCGTTAAATACAGCAATATATTCATCCCCTAAGTTAATGCCTGATACTTCCATCGTAATCGTATTACCGTTTTTACATGTAACATGGTAATCATGCGCGGGGATGTCTTGCCCTGTTTCATTGCCCACTTCTAACGCCGCTTGCCACGTTTTTTTCACGGATTCTCGATAGTGAGGGTCTGGGTATGCATTAACCCACCATTGCTCTAAGTTAGGTAAGTCATCGACGGTGTAACCAAATACATCTATAAAGCGTTGATTAACCCTAATGATATCACCTGTTTTCGCACATACATTAGAGATAGGCATAGGCAAAATAGTAAATAAATGGGCGTAGTGGCTCATCTCGTGGCGCTTCATAGGATGATGCATTTTTTTAGATAAGAAACTGTACGGCGCATCTTCTTTTTCGTGCGAAAGCGAATGTTCCATTGTTAATACAAAGTACCACTCTTTCCACCACTTTTGTGTTGCTTCAATTAAAGCTACTTCAGATTGGTTTATTAAATCTAGAGAACTGGACACAGAATTAAAAATATCATCAACTGGGCAAGCGTGTTGAAAATCTACAGGTAAGGTATGTTTAAAAATTTCATGAAAAAGTTTATAAGCTGATTGCTTAAACTCACTCGTCGGGTTTTCTAGTAACTGCTTCACGTGAAAACTAGAATTTGTGGTATAAAATGTTATTAAAGTCGAAAGTTTTTTTACCTGAAAGGCGTAGTTCATATATTCATTCCATTGAAAATATTAAGGCTATAAATCCAGAGTTAATACAAAAATCCTGCTTGCCTCTTAAATTATTCTGCAAACACAAGGTAATATACTCAACATTATTATGTGCTCGGACAATAATGGCACCGAAATAACTTTTTACAATGGCTTATTTAAATTTTTCATCATTTTTTATTTCAAATGCGATTCAGTCTTATTTGCTATTTGTTATATGAATAAAATAACGACAAAAACGTGCGTTTGCGCTACTCCTCCCTTTAAGCAAAAACAAAATGCGTGCTATAATCGCGGCCTTTCCAAGTTAACAGCAATCTGTATAAGCGAAATTATTCATGAGCGAAAATAGTCACATTAAAGTCATCGTTGGTATGTCCGGCGGTGTTGATTCTTCTGTATCTGCATATTTATTACAGCAACAGGGCTACCAAGTAGAAGGCCTGTTTATGAAGAACTGGGAAGAAGACGACAATGACGAATACTGTGCAGCCGCTGAAGATTTAAAAGATGCGCAAGCAGTGTGTGACAAATTAGACATCGAGCTTCATACCGTTAACTTTGCAGCAGAGTATTGGGATAACGTTTTTGAGTACTTTTTAGAAGAGTATAAAGCGGGCCGTACGCCAAACCCTGATATTATGTGTAACAAAGAAATTAAATTTAAAGCGTTTTTAGAATTTGCTGCCCAAGCACTTGGCGCCGATTTTATTGCTACAGGCCATTATGTTCGTCGTGAATTACGCGACGACAAATACGTTATGTGCCGAGGCTTAGACGATAACAAAGATCAAAGCTATTTCTTATACACTTTAAGCCATGAGCATATAGGCCAAACCCTTTTCCCAGTAGGTGATATAGCTAAACCTGAAGTACGCCGTATCGCAGAAGAGCAAGACTTAATCACCCACGATAAAAAAGACAGCACCGGTATTTGTTTTATTGGGGAGCGCAAATTTAAAGACTTTTTACAAAAGTTTTTACCTGCTCAACCAGGTGTGATCGAAGACACAGATGGCAACAACGTAGGTGAACACGAAGGGCTTATGTATCATACACTAGGCCAGCGTAAAGGGTTACTAATTGGTGGCATGAAAGAAGGCTCTGGCGAGCCATGGTATGTTGTAGATAAAGACGTTGAGCGCAATGTACTGGTTGTAGGGCAAGGTAAAGACCACCCTCGCCTTTACAGCAATGGCCTAAACGCTAATCAATTACATTGGGTAGACCGTGTTGGCCCGCAAGGCACCACGCGCTGTACCGTTAAAACTCGTTACCGCCAAGAAGATATTAATTGTACCCTTCTCGTTGGCGAAGATGGTATGGCACGCGTATTGTTTGATGAGCCACAAAAAGCCGTTACACCGGGTCAGTCAGCTGTATTTTATGCCGATGAGGTGTGTTTAGGTGGTGGTATTATTGATTCGGTGATCAAGTAATGAATGAACACCAAGTCATGGCGCTTGCCGCCATGTGCCAAGTGGCTAAACAAGTACAAAAAATTGCCCAGTACGGCAGTGCAAACGATTCAGATTTAGATGTGCTTTTTACAAGTATTGTACAAACATCTCCCGCATCACCGGTTGATGTTTATCAAGGTACGCATAACTTACGCGACGGCTATAAAACATTAATGGCACAGCTGACTGCTGGCACTCAAAAAGATGTCGAAATAGTTAAGTACGTAGGTGGTTTAATGCAACTTGAACGTATTTTAAATAACGAGCCAAAAAGCTTAGCTGAACTTGGCCGCCGTATCGACGACATTCATCGTCGCTTAGATCACTTTGCCATAACCGATGACACCGTAGTTGCCGGTTTAGCAGATATATACTCGTCGGTGCTAAGCCCCCTTGGGCACCGAATTCAGGTTTATGGTAAACCCGAGTTATTAAAACAGCAGCAAACGCAAAATAAAATTCGTGCACTTTTATTAGCAGGAATTCGCAGTGCTGTATTATGGCGACAAATGGGCGGTAAACGCCGTCACTTTTTCTTTGCAAAAAGAAAAATTCTCGCTATTGCAAAAACAAAAATTTAATTATCGTTCAAAACTAAAATTTAGGAGTTATTATGGAGCTTTCAGCGTTAACCGCTATCTCTCCAGTGGATGGTCGCTACGGCAGCAAAACCACTGAACTACGCAGTATTTTCAGCGAATTTGGCTTAATCAAATACCGCGTAACCGTTGAAGTGCGTTGGTTGCAAGCCTTAGCTGCAGCAAGCGATATTAAAGAAGTACCTGCATTTAGCGAACAAGCCAATGCACTATTAAATGCCATTGTTGATAACTTCAGCGAAGCAGATGCACAGCGTGTAAAAGACATTGAACGCACCACAAACCACGATGTTAAAGCGGTAGAATACTTACTAAAAGAAAAAGTAGCCGATAACAGCGAAATCAACGCTATCAACGAGTTTATCCATTTTGCTTGTACCTCGGAAGATATTAATAACCTATCTCATGGTTTAATGCTAACAGAAGCTCGCGATAAAGTATTATTACCATACTGTGACCAATTACTTAACGCCATAAAAGAAAAAGCCATTGAGTACAAAGCAGTGCCTATGATGACGCGTACCCATGGCCAGCCAGCTACGCCTTCAACTATGGGTAAAGAGTTTGCTAACGTATACGTGCGTTTAAAACGCCAACGCGACCAAATCGCACAGGTAGAAATGCTAGGTAAAATTAACGGTGCTGTAGGTAACTACAATGCCCATTTAAGTGCTTACCCAGATTACGATTGGCACACTCATGCAAGTAACTTTGTAACAAGCCTTGGTTTAACGTTTAACCCGTTCACTACCCAAATAGAACCGCATGACTACATTGCCGAGCTATTTGATGCTATTGCTCGCTTTAACACTATTTTACTTGATTTTGATCGTGACGTTTGGGGTTACATTGCCCTTAACCACTTCAAGCAAAAAACCATTGCTGGTGAAATCGGCTCTTCAACGATGCCGCATAAAGTAAACCCTATCGACTTTGAAAACTCAGAAGGCAACCTAGGCATAGCAAATGCTATATTTGCTCACCTTGCACAAAAACTGCCTGTTTCTCGTTGGCAACGTGACCTTACCGACTCTACAGTACTGCGTAACTTAGGTGTGGGCATGGGCTACACGCTTATTGCTTATCAATCGACACTTAAAGGCGTAAGCAAACTTGAAGTAAATGAGCAACGCTTACTCGAAGAGCTTGATCAAAACTGGGAATTACTTGCAGAGCCAATTCAAACGGTTATGCGTAAATACGGTATTGAAAAACCATACGAAAAACTTAAAGATTTAACGCGTGGTAAGCGTGTAAATCAAGAGATTATGGCCGAGTTTATTGATGGTTTAGACCTGCCAGAGCATGCAAAAGTTGAAATGAAAAAACTAACACCAGCCAACTACATTGGCCGCGCTGTTGAGTTTATTGACGATTTAGTTTAGGTAGTCAATTGCAAATATAAAAAGCGAAAGGATAATCCCTTTCGCTTTTTTTGTACTAAAAATTATAGGTCAACTCTATGTACCAATTAAAAATAAACACCCTCAGTGAACAAGAATTTTTAAACCAATATTGGCAAAAAAAGCCACTATTGATTAAACAAGGTTTTACAGACTTTCAAGACCCAATAGAGGCAGAAGAGCTTGCCGGTCTTGCAATGGAAGAAAGTATAGAGTCGCGTATTGTTACTAACCATAATAACGATTGGCAAGCATACCAAGGCCCATTTAAAGACTTTGAAAAACTTACTGAGCAACACGCAACTTTACTGGTACAAGCGGTTGATCATTGGCATAGCGATGCTGCACAACTGCTAGAGCCGTTTAGATTTATACCTAACTGGCGAATAGATGACTTAATGATCAGCTACTCTAGCCCTAAAGGTGGAGTGGGCCCACATTTAGACCAGTATGACGTATTTATAATCCAAGGTGAAGGTAAGCGCCATTGGCGTGTTGGCTTGCCCGACCCTACTCTTAAGCAATTTACGCAAAATAAAAAACTACTACAGGTTGAGCAATTTGAAGCGGTAATAGATTGTATTTTAGAACCCGGCGATATTTTATATATACCACCTGGGTGCCCACATGAAGGCTATGCTATAGAAAACGCCTTAAATTATTCAGTGGGTTTTAGAGCGCCTAACCAACAAGACTTATTTTCGAGTTTTGCCGATCATATTATTGATACTGACAGCGGCCAAAAACGCTATTCCGATCACACATTAACGCTAAGAGACGCTAAAGGTGAGCTTTTAGATAGCGAAGCCAATAAAGTTAAAACCCTTATGCAAGCGCTTCTTAATAACGATGAGTTATTTAAACAATGGCTGGGTAACACCCTAAGTCAGCCCAAGCACGAAATGGACTTAGCACCGCTTGAAGCCCCCTTAACTTGCGAACAAATGAGTGAATTAATAGCCAGCAATAACGATGAGTTTGAGCGTTTAGGTGGCACACGTGCTATTTTTCAGCAATGTGAAGATACCTTACTGCTAAGCATTAATGGTGAGAACTATTTATTACCCCTTTCGGATTTAAAAGCCGTTAGACTTTTAACTGATAATAATTATTTTAACACTGAAGATTTAGACCAAGCCCAACCAAGCCTAGTTTTTATTCAAACTTTTACTACACTAGTTAATGAGGGAGTTTGGTTTAACTAGGGGTGTTCTATGAGCTATCAAGTTAATAAAGTAGAGTGGGATATACAAAAAGACCTGCTACAACAAATACGTGAAAAGGTTTTTGTATACGAATTACACATCCCCAAACGCATAGAATTTGATAGCCTCGATAAAATTGCTCACCACGTTTTAGTGACTGATGAATGCAAATTGCCTGTTGCTACAGGCAGGCTTTGTACCGACGGGTTAATAGGCCGAATTGCTGTACTGCCAGAGCACCGAAATCGTCATGTATACACATCGCTGCTGACCTTTATTGTTCAACTAGCCGCAAACGACGGCCATAAAGCTATTAGTATTAATTGCATATTAAATGAAGTAGAGCGTTTTAAGCTAAATGGGTTCAAGCAGCAAGGCACTGTATTTATGGAAGCAGGCATACCCAGACAGCGTATGCTCTGTGAAGTATCGCAGTTTGTTACCAAACCCTTTACGTTAGTACATTAAAAAAGGGCGTAAATTGCCCTTTAAATGTTCATACATGCATCATTCTATTTTGGCTCATTGGCCCAAAGTTGCTCGTTTTCATGCATTTCGTATAAACCATGAGCACGGTTTATAAGTAAGTTAGCAAAATCGACCTGGGTTTTATCACGAGCACCCACACTCATTATTTGATCGGCTTTTAGCTGCCATTGTAACGAAAAATAACGCATGGCATCGCGTGCATCTTTTGCTGCACTTACTTCAGCATGATCTGTTGGTAAGCGCCCTGTTATTACCCAATAGCTCTTACCGTTTTGTGCTTTAAATTTCCACATAGCACACAGTGGCGCTAAAAAACGGCTATCTTTGTCTATTACTGATTTAGGCATAATGCCTTTTTCTGCTAAATATTTTTGAGCGTTTTGAAAACATTCGCGTTGCCAAGCAACACGTTGCTGCTCTATTTGTGCTTGCTCTTGCGCTGTTAATGGTTTTTTTTCTTCTTGCTGCATTTTATTAACCTTTACTGCTTTTTTTTACACTCTAAGTGCATAACAAATAAGGTGCAAGCATAAAACAGCTGCTTTGCACCTTAAATACATCATTTGATTTGTTTTTAGCCACAATTACGTTTAAACAATAATAAATCGCTGTTATTTTATATTGTGATCAAACGAGCCCACATCACCTGGGAACACCACTGGCGATTCAATCCCGTCTTTACTTATCGCTGCAACACCAAAATAGTAGTTATCAATAACCACATTTTTAAGTGTGGCCGTTGTAACTTTCCCAACATCTTGGCTAAATTGCCATTGTGGCTCACTGGTATAGCGCCAATAAATACGATAACCGGCTATATTATCATCATCTGACTTTTGCCACGAAAGCGTGGTGTTAGCATTAACCGCGCCTTCAATTTTCACCTGCTTAGGGGGTGCTGGGGCCCACGCCATTGAAGCCATAGTTACAGCGTTAAGCGAGGTAAGTTTTGCAGTGTAGTCAAAATCAACACCATCTATTGTATCCCCATGAACCACGCCATTTTCAGTGCGTAAGTCTTGATGCTGTCGGTCGTAATGCTCGTTAGTTTCCATAATTCTGACTGCAGCAAAACCTGCATCGTTAAAGGGTCTATGGTGCCCGCCTCGGCCAAATCTATCTAACCTGTAAACTAACATTGTATCTAAATTTGGGATGTACCTATCAGCAATAATATCTATATAGCGGGCTAAATTACGGCTCGCTGAGTCTACCTCACCGCCGGTAAATCGCCTTGTACGCGCCTGCTCTTTAGTTTCTACTACACGTGTTCCTTCAGAAAATATGCGTGCCGTTGTATTGTCGGTAACGCCATTAATACCGGTAATGTTGCCAATCATATCGTTATTTAAAACGCCATGAACTTGCCAATCATGCTTTTGCGCATACGCTGTGAGTATTTTACCACCAAACAGGCCTTGCTCTTCGCCCGAAAGTGCCGCATATACAACTGAGCCATTAAATTCATATTTGCTAAGTACACGTGCAGCTTCAATAACACCTGCCACGCCCGAGGCGTTATCATTGGCACCTGGTGAATCACTGGTAAAGTCCATAACATCACTCACGCGCGAATCAATATCGCCCGACATAATCACCATTCGGTTTGGCTCAGTACTGCCGCGCTGAATTGCAACAATGTTTACTACTTCAACAGGATTAGGGATTCGTTTTTCACCTGATATGGTGTCTTTAACTTCAATTACTTCTAGGCAGCCACCACATTGTGCTGATATTTTCTCAAACTCTTTTTTGATCCAACGCCTTGCAGCGCCTATGCCCCGTGTTTCAGACTTAGTGTCTGAAAGCGTATGGCGAGTTCCGAAATCCACCAGCGTTTGTATATCACTCCCAATACGCTTAGCTGATACCTCGGCTGCAATATCATGTAGCTTTTGTTGTTCTTCATATTTTATGCTGGCATGAGCGTGTGCTGTTAACCCTGCCGTACAAGCAAAAGCTAATGCACTCAATTTAATAAGTTTAGTTGTAATAGAAAAAGGGGTTTTGCGCATTATAAGCTCCTTATTTTTTACCTTACCTTTACTCAACAACCTAGTTAGTGCAACTATTTTGAGTTAAAGCTTTGTACAAGTAAGCTCAACTGTAAAAATTAACTACAGTTACACACTCCTCCCTCGTTTATGCAACCGAGCGTATTACAAACCTTGTTACATAAATATGTTACATACATTGCGTGTTTTCGTGGCAAACTAATGGGGTGTTTTATTTGTAATTGTAATCTATGCGCCAGCTTAAAGCCGACACGGTCTCTGCCAATTTAATAGCTTCTAGTAACAACCAATATGGGCCTATTTGTGTTTATCAAAATGCGGCCTATCGCTGGTTAACACTTGCCCAAAATGCGCATAGCGATATTACTATTCAAGGGGTAATGAGCCTTAATAAAAATGAGCAATTACTGATTGCGGTTAATCAATGTATGCTGTTATTTTTACTAAAAACAGTAGAGCCACTTCGGGTTTTAAATTTAGGTTTAGGCACTGCGGGCATTGAACGAGCTATTTATTATTTACATAACAAAACAGCTTATATAAATAACGTAGCTGTGTTTGAGAGTGTAGAAATAAACCCCGCGATGATAAGCGTTGCTAAGGAGCATTTTAGCTTGCCCGCTAATCATACGGTGCACGTACAAAATGCAGAGTTGTTTGTTGCAACGTGCACGCGTACATACAATGTCATCACAATTGATATTTTTAGTGGCGATGTACACCAAGACTTTTTATCAGATAGTGTATTTTGGCAAAACATACGTCGCTGCAGTGAGCAAAACGCACAAATTATTATAAATTTAAACCCTAAAACAGGAAAAGAGCTTCAAGCTTTACTCGTCCTGTTTAGGCAACACTTCAGCTGCATCGCCCTTATAGAGTTTAACGAGTACAAAAATATTGTCGTGATACTTTCTCAGCAAAGCTTAATACACATCAATAAAGAAGAAATAGCTCATTCGCCATTATTTAAAACATGGGCGCCCACCCTTCACAGCGACATAAACAGCATTTATCACATAGAGTAATTTATCGCCCAGGTTCGTGTTTTTCATAGCATGGTAAACGGGTTTCTAATTGCTCCCAATTGGCTTTAGAGGTAACAAAATTATGCGAAATGACCTGTTCAGTTATATCACTGTCTATCAACCCTAGACGTATACGCAAGCGTGATTTATCCAGAGCGTTCGCACTGTAAATGGGCGATCCACATGTTTTACAAAAAAAGCGCGCACGCCCAAGTTTAAAATTAAATTCAGTTAAATTATCTTTACCTTTGGTAAGTGTAAAATCGCGAGTATTTACAAAACCATTTGTGGCAAAAGCAGTCCCGCTGTTTTTTCTGCATAGTGAGCAATGGCAATGAATGATTTGAGAAATAGGCCCTTTAATTTCAATGCTTACCGCTTTACATAGGCACGTTCCTGTATACATATAATCCCTTTATTATTTTAATTTGTGTGTTGTTAGCTATTTTACCCGTTTAAAATATAAACGTCAGCACAATAGATACAACACAATATTGGTTGACTAATCCACAGTAAGTTGGTTATATAAATTTTAAGGTTTAAAAATTAAAACCCATGTAATTGGTATACCAATTTACGTACTTACATTAGTAAAAGAGGGATTATGCGCGTTAAATACAGCTTACTATTAGTGGCCTGCTCAGGATTATTAGCCTGTAGCCAAAACAATCAAAACGCCCCCTCTGCAAAGTGGCTACTAGTAGATAACTTTGAACAACCACTAAAAGGCTGGACAAAGGCCGACACAGACAATCAAACTCAACCTTATGTCGCTAACCCACAAGTGACTAAAATAGAGGTTGAGGACACAACCAAAGGGATTAACCATTTTTTAATTAAAAAGCCCGCCGAAATGGGTATTGTTGGAAACCGTAAAGCCCTTAGCTATAAAAAGCTGCCAAAAACAGTGCCAGTTGGCGAAACCTACACTTTTTTTACACGTATTAACGTTGCCTCTTTTCCAAATAACCATGCTTTTGGATTAAGTAATTTAGAGCCAGAGCAAATAAACGTTCATGGCTACGATGCCTTCGAAGCCACTCTTCGGGTTACAGATAAAACCGAATCAAACGGTTTAGTTAATACCGGGGCGCTAATGGTCAAAACTGATAAGGGCTATAGTAATATCCAAAACTATGCACAAGCGCAATCGGCTCAACCACTTGATACAAACAGTTGGTACAACATTTGGTACGTTGTTAATAATGCATCGGTAAAAATGCAAGGTCAGCAATACAATGTATACGTGCAAGGCGGCGAATTTAAAAACCAAACCTTAGTGTATAAAAATGCCACCTTTAGAATGAAACGCGAACGCCCACTTAGCTACTTTTTAGCTAACTGCAATACGGGCCCTCACAAAAATCCTTACGGAAATGGGGGGTTACGCTATGACGACATTTACATGATTAAAGGCGTAAACCTTACAAACCCTCTTCGATAAAATTAGCTGTGTTATTTAGTCGTTAAAGTTCTACAGCGCGCTCCTTAAATGGTATGATCATTTTCTATTATTTGTCATTTAAGTTTATAAAATGTATCGATTATTCGAAAAAATGACCAACGCATTTCCTGAGCAAAAGCCAACGCAGCCACCCTCTACCTTATTTGCGTTTTGTCGTCATTACACTAAAGGCATGGAATTGTCGCTAGTTTTAATGTCTGTTAGTGCTGCCCTGCTTGCTATTTTAGAAGTGTCGTTGTTTAGCTATATGGGCCAATTGGTTGATTGGTTGGGCACCTACACACCACAAACTTTGTTTGAAGAGCAAAAAGCCGAGCTTATAAAAATGGCAGTAGTGCTTTTAGTGGTGTTGCCTATTGTGGTGTTTTTTCACTCGGCTATTTTACACCAAGCATTACTGGGTAATTACCCTATGTCGATTCGTTGGTTGGCGCATAGATACTTATTACGTCAAAGTGTGAGCTTTTATCAAAACGAGTTTGCAGGGCGTATCGCCACAAAAGTAATGCAAACATCACTGGCTGTGCGCGAAGCCGTAATGAAGCTGCTCGATGTACTAATGTACATAGTGGTTTATTTTGGCGCTATGGTGTTTTTAGTTGCCGAAGCAGACTGGCGTTTAATGCTGCCACTTTTAGTGTGGGTAATTGCTTATGCCGCCATTCAAATGTACTTTGTGCCAAAACTTAAAAAAATTGCCAGCTCGCAGGCCGATGCACGTTCAGAAATGACCGGCCGAATAGTCGACAGCTATACAAATATATCGACCATTAAGCTTTTTTCGTACACGCAACGCGAAGAACAATACGCTAAACAAAGCATGGATGTTTTTTTAAAACCGGTTTATAAGCAAATGCGCTTAGTAACCAGCCTTAACTTTGCCATTAATAGCCTAAATTACTTATTAGTATTTAGCGTGGCCGCACTCTCTCTTTATTTGTGGTCGTTAAGTGCAATTAGCGCAGGCGCAATTGCAGTAGCAGTAAGTTTATCGCTTAGATTAAATGGCATGGCGCAGTGGATCATGTGGGAAATAAGTAGTTTGTTTGAAAACATTGGTACCGCCACCGATGGCATGAAAACCTTATCGACGCCAATAAAAGTAGCTGACAAACCCAATGCGAGCACGCTTGAAGTTACTAAGGGCAATATTGAATTTACAAACGTGCATTTTAACTATGGTAAAGCCGCTAACGAAACCAATCGTGGCCCTGTAATGAACGGCCTAAACCTACATATAAAACCCGGTGAAAAAATTGGCTTAGTGGGCCGCTCTGGCGCTGGTAAATCAACCTTAGTTAATTTATTACTGCGTTTTTACGATACTGACTCTGGCACCATTAAAATTGATGGCCAAAACATTACCGACGTAAGCCAAGAAAGCCTTCGCCGTTATATAGCTATGGTTACCCAAGACACTTCCCTGCTGCATCGCTCTGTAAAAGATAATATTTTATACGGCCGACCCGATGCCTCAGAAGCTGAAATGCTCAGCGCTGCCAAACAAGCTAAAGCGCTCGACTTTATAAGTGATTTAGAAGATAGCAAAGGCAATAAAGGGTTTGATGCACAAGTTGGCGAGCGCGGTGTCACCCTATCTGGCGGGCAACGCCAACGTATCGCTATAGCGCGGGTATTACTTAAAAATGCACCTATTTTAATACTCGATGAAGCCACCAGTGCGCTGGATTCAGAAGTAGAAGCTGCCATACAAGCAAGTTTAGATGACTTAATGACAGGAAAAACGGTTATTGCAATTGCCCACAGGCTATCGACTATTGCGCAAATGGACAGACTTATCGTACTTGATAAAGGTGGTGTGGTAGAGCAAGGCAGTCATGAAGAGCTTATTGCACAAAATGGTATTTATGCTGGCCTTTGGGCGCATCAAACCGGTGGGTTTATTGGTGTAGATTAATCTCAGTTAAAAACAAAAAAGCGAAAGGACTAATTACAGCCCTTTCGCTTTTTTATACAAACGCCTAAATAGCCTTTAACCACGTGATATTAAGCCATTAGCCTTAAGCCAATTAAAATTAGCATGACAATATTGGCAATAAAACTGATTAAAAAGAAGTAAGTGCGTGGGCTTGGGTTTTTCTCGGTAGCTATAACGTAATACAACACCATATGAATTAATCGCGCTATTACATACACCCAAACACACATAGCAAATATAGGGCTTTGGTAATTTATAACAAATGCAAACAGCACAGTACCAATAAATAGCGCACTGTTTTCTAGTGTGTTATGAAAAGTACGATGAGCCCTGAATATAAAACTGTCGTGCGATAAATCATCGCTTATTTTACCTGGTACAGCATTAGGTTGTTTAGCTTTGCTAAAGGTAGCAACCGACCACTGTACCACTAATATTATTAAATAAACGTAAAACGCCATATAGGCAGAAAGCGCAACTTCAGTCATTTTTATGTCCTTAAAATTGTTTTAACTCATTAGTTACAGCAAGTTTCAAGCCTAAAATAAGTCATTTATAATTAATTACTTATAATTTATAGGTTCAGTAATAATGTAAAAGCTGCAAACCTATTTATAAATGTTACCCACGTATTAACTCCTTAACGTTAGCGTAATTGATACCACTGCATGATCGGTTGTTAAATCGTCTCGTTCGTATTCTGGGTTTATTAAATGCCTGTCGTATGTATGATAATCACTCACTTCATAAAAGCTATCATCGTAACTTGGGTCAAACTCACACGAGAGTAAAATATAATCAAGTACCGAACTACTTGTTCCATAGTAATGGGTGGGGCTGCGTTTTAATAACGGCGCAGTATTATTTATTTGCGAAGTAGCTTCGTTTATTGACTGTTGCGGCGCAGCAGAGCCATTACTTTGTTGAGCATCTGTATGGCTGCCAGCGTTTTGCTGTGTGTTGTGCGCCGTAAATTGGCTCATTCTTAGTGTTTTAAATAGCTGCCACGCATCATTTAAACAATATTTAGCAAGGTAGGCTTTAACGTCAAACGCTGGGGCAAATCGCAATGTATTCGTTAATAAATGACTCAACACGCCATCTGCTAGGTCGTTATTAAAATCGCCCATTAACACCATTGGCTGTTGTGTGGCTTCGCGTTGGGTAATCATTTCTATCATTAGTAAGGTAGCTTCACTACCGCGCTGAATGGTTGAGCCCCATGAACCGGCCACATTTGCTTTAAACGCTTCAATTATGCTTTTTTCGGGCGAAAGTTCGTTATTTGTGATTGCCAATGATTTCGTGTTTTCGTCAGGCTCTAATAATGGCCGTTTTGATTTAAAGTGAACAACGTAGCAATCAGTATTACCTACATGGGGCAATGAAATAGTGGCTCTTAATACTTTACGGCTAAACGTAAAATTACTATTAAGGCCAAGCATTTCAACAAGCTCGGTATTGTGCTTAACCGCAGCAACATCAACAATCTCAAATTTAGACGCTATAGCAACTACCGGGCGCTTAAAAATAAAATCATCAATCACCTCTGGCGTATCAACCACAGCAAAATATGTATAGCCTTGCTGCGCCATTAACGCTTTTAGCGATTCAATACTAAATACTTCTTGAAAACCGACTACATCAGGCGCGTACTCATTTAAATAATCTACAATCCAACGCTGTTTGCGTGCCCATTGCTCTGCGGTATAAATTTTTTCAAAATCGTAATACGCATTAGGCGGCTCAAGGTAGTTAAATAAATTAAACGTGGCTATTTTAAATTGCGTGTTTTTTACTACAGGCTCGTTTAAATCAGCGGCAGGTTCAGCCTCAAGCGTAGTGTGATGTAAAGTCGATTCAAAATTACTGATAACAATAGCCTAGCGAATAAAAGTGCATTAATTATACCCTAAAGGGTTTAAAGTTCTAAACCGTGAATTATTCTCAACATGCAAATAAAGCCCTTTATTTACGCTATACTGCCCTCCTCGTTATTAGCGCACACATAGGTATTATGAACTACTCAAATTTTGGTACTAAATTTACACAACCCAACGGAATAACGCAGCTTATGGAAGATTTAGGCAGCGCTAACGCAAGCAATAATCCAAATATTGTTATGCTAGGTGGCGGTAACCCTGCACACGTACCACAGGTTAATGCTGTATTTTTAGATGAATTACAAAAGCTAGTAGCCAGTAATAAAGTATCGCAAGTATTTGGTTTGTACGACGGGCCAACTGGCAATGACGAATTTAGAGCGGCTCTTGCTAAACACCTCAATAGCGAGTTTGACTGGGGCTTAACACCACAAAACATAGCACTGGGTAACGGCAGCCAAGCTAACTTTTTTGTATTGTTTAATATGCTTGCGGGCAAAATGAGTGATGGCACTAATAAGCGTATATTGTTTCCGCTTGCGCCTGAATACGTAGGTTACGCCGACCAAGGTTTATCTGATGATATGTTTGTGGCAATAAAACCCGACATCGAAATTTTAAATACCTTCAATGGCTCTAAGCAGTTTAAATATGTCATTGATTTTGACGCGGTAGAAAACGTATTAGCCAACGATACCAGTATTAGTGCACTGTGCGTATCGCGCCCTACCAACCCAACTGGTAATGTCATTACCGATGATGAAGTACGCCATCTAGACGCCCTTGCACACAAGTACAATATTCCCCTAATTATTGATAACGCCTACGGCGACCCCTTCCCGGGCTGTATTTACACCGATGCAAACCTTACGTGGAACTCAAACATTATATTGTGTATGTCGCTTTCAAAACTGGGCTTGCCAGGCCTGCGCACTGGTATTGTGGTTGCCAATAACGAAATAATTAAAGCCATTGGCCGTGTTAACGGCTCTATGGTGTTATCGCCTAACGCTATTGGCCCAAGCTTAGTAACCCGCTTAATTAACGAAGGCGAATTACTGCCTTTGTGTAAAAATACTGTATTGCCTTTTTATAAAAATAAAGCAGAGATAGCCATAAACCTGTTTGATGAAATTTTTGCAGACTTGCCTGTTTATTTACATAAACTCGAAGGCGCGTTTTTTATGTGGCTATGGTTTAAAGACTCAAAAATAACCAGCGAAATGCTTTATCAAAAACTCAAAGAGCAAGATGTATATATAATTCCTGGGCATAACTTTTTTATTGGCATTGAAGATAGCTGGGAGCACAAACACCAGTGCGTACGCATTAACTACGCCAACGATGAAGCCACTCTTAGAAAAGGCCTAGAGGCAATTAAAGCGCTTATTATGTAGCGCTTTAATTAACGTTTTTCATCTTATTTTAACGTCGTGGTTAACGCTTAGCGTTAGCCACTGTATTTTTATTTAACGTACTGTTTAGGGGCTAACGCCTTGGTTAACAGGGCAAACAGCAAGCCACCTAAAGCACCTGCTAGTAACTGCAAATAAAACCCCCATCCACGTGCGCCCGCTATAATATGAATATTCATAATCGACTCAATGGCCACTAGCACCACGGCAAAAGCAGTGATACCCGATGCCACAAATAACACCATGCTGTATTTTTCAAACTTTTTAATAAGTAACACAACAGCAAAAAAAGCGATAGCTAAAGCAATGGCAATAATAGCGCCATAGGTAGGTAATAGCCCTAACCAATCATCTAGCGTTAAATTAATACGGTTGCTTAAGCTGACCACAACGCCCACATCAACTAATTGATTGACAACGTATTGGCTATGAAACAAGCTAGCAAGCGTAAAGGTAAATAACCAAGAAACTAAAAATATAGGGAGTAAACGTGTTAAAAATGGCATGGTTATCTCAACTTAAAATAAAGCTTTTTTCTTACAGTAGCAAAGGCTTGCAATGTAAACAACGACTCTCTCAATTAGCGCTATGGCTGTTTGTAGGGCTATTTGCTTCTGCAGCCAGTGCTGCTGAATTACCTAAAGAGCAATACAGCACCCACACACTCGCAGCACAATTAAATTCGCCGTGGAGCATGGTTAAACTGCCAAATGATACATGGCTAATTACAGAGCGCGACGGCCACGTTGTTATTGTAAAAAACAATCAGCAAACTAGAGTGAATTTAAACCTTGAAGACTTATACGTTGCAGGCCAAGGCGGCTTACTCGATATAGTGCTCTCGCCTAATTTTAACACCAGCAAAGAAGTCATTTTTACCTACGCACAAGGCACAGCTGAGGCTAATCGCCTAGTAATTGCAAAAGCCACCTTTAATGGCACCGGCTTTTCAACGCCTGTTATTATTTACACAGTAGCGACTGATAAAAATACTCCACAACACTACGCTGGCCGCGCCCTCTTTTTACCCGACAACACTTTACTGTTTTCAACTGGTGATGGCTTTGATTTTAGAGAGCAAGCACAAGTAATAACCAGCCAACTCGGCAAACTATTACGCATAAACCTAGATGGCACTATTCCAAAAGATAACCCGTTTATTAATCACAAAAACCCCCATGCACACACTGTTTACTCGCTCGGTCACCGAAACCCACAGGGCTTAGTGTATGATTACGATACCGACCAAATTATTAGCCACGAGCACGGCCCCGCAGGTGGCGATGAGCTAAATTACTTAACGCCAGCTACCAACTACGGCTGGCCGGTGATCACCTACGGTGACGATTACTCGCAAGCGCGCATATCTCCTTTTAGAGATTACCCCGGCATGCAAAAACCAAGCGTAGATTGGACGCCATCAATCGCCCCATCGGGTATGGCGTATTACGGCTCTAAACACGCCGCATTCCCTTCACTTCAAAAGCATGTGCAGAATACCACCCTCGATTATAA
>NZ_PNCT01000064.1:0-9542 GCF_005887365.1 Pseudoalteromonas sp. S3785
AATAATACTTAATCATTTTCAGGGGCTAAACGTGTCGCTATCTGCGTTAAAAAATTCTCATTTACGACTGCATGGATGCAGAAGGTAGAGCAATGCAGGGGCAATTGCCGATAACAACTAAATAGCGAATTTTTGCTTTGCTATCAACACGTTTATCCATCCTCAAAATAGATCTCTTAATTATGCGGATTGGTATAATTACACCTACGGCCATGCTATTTAGCATGGCCGTTTACATTTAATAGCTGCTGATATTTACCACTTTGCTTTATGGCAACTAGGCCTTTATCAAATTTTTGTTGCAGTAACGGGTTATTAAAATAAGCGGGCCTTGGCGCTTTTGGAAAAATAGCATGAATATTAACGGGTAATGAGTGCGAATAGTTAATGTTATAATAATGAAAAATACGCTCATCGAGAACAATTACATCCACCCACTCTTTCATTAGCCTATCAAATTGTGCACGTTGATTGACTACTTCTTCATAACTTGCAAACTGAGCAACTCCTTTTGCAAATGAAGGCGGTAAATAAGCCGTTGCATTTTGAAACCCTAATACACTTTTGTTATTTAAATCATTTACACTCTCAATAGCAAAGTCACGTTTTTTAAGTGATACCGCCACATTTTTATAACTCAATACTGGCTGACTTGGGTAAGTACCTGCATCGCGCTTTCCTGCGTAATTAAGCAAGATATCCACCTTACCGCTATGCAGCTGCTGCTCGGCGCGCTTGTTAGACATATAAATAACCACAATATTATCTAAGCCCTGATCAATAAGTGCTGCTTTAATTATATTAAGCTGTATACCCGTATCTGTTTTTTCTATTACATAGGGAGGAATAGTCGCACTAGCAGCAATCACCACCGGCTGTTTTTGCTGAGCGGCAGGCACTGGCGGGCTTATAAAAAAATAGCTAATACAGTAAAATAATAACAGCCTCACATTAATCCTTACGAATTGTTATTGCGCTTAATGATTAATCGCGTTGTATTAATAGTTTAAATATAGCAAAATTGCGTAAACATTCTTCTTTGATGGTTATAACTTGCAAACAATTTGCCCGTGTTGCGATTTAATAATAGATATACCCGCAATAGCCGATAAGCAAATGGCCGTGTGCCCGCATTGTCACCATAAGTTGTGCGAAGGCGATGTAAACAACGATAGTAAAGTAGTCGCGCTGAGTATTGGCTCATTACTTATGTTATTAAGTAGCATGTTTTACCCGTTTATTTCATTTAGTAGCAGCGGCATAACGCAAACAATTACCTTGCCCGATGCGGCCCGAATTTTATTTAATTACGACAGTGAGTTACTTGGCTTATTTATTGATTTAAGCATTATTGCGCTGCCAATGAGCTTACTGATCATTCTGATCCCTTTACATCTTGGTCTTTTGCAAACATTGCCAGAGGGTATAGCAAGGCGATTGCTCAAGTTTACCTTGGCTCTTGAGCCTTGGATCATGTCGGAAATATTTTTAATTGGCGTATTAGTAAGCATGGTTAAAATTATGTCGCTTGCCGACATTAGTTTTGGCGCCAGTTTTTGGGCCTATATTGGCTTTGTTATTATGTATATTGCAGCACTTGCTCATGTAAATAAGCCGCGTTTATGGGCACATATTAAACCAGCAACATCTATCGAAGATGCAGCAAACGCTAAACGGGCAATTGATCAAAATATAAAAGCCTGCCATGTATGCCACCAACTTTGTAAAGAGGAATACTGCCCTCGCTGTCACAGCAAAACACATATTAGAAACCCTAATAGCGTCCAAAAAGCGACAGCTTGGTTAGTCACCTCAGTGCTATGCTATATACCTGCAAACTTATTACCAATAATGCACACTACAAGTCTGGGTGATGTGTCACCATCAACCTTAATTGGCGGCGTACTGACACTTTGGAAAAGTGGCTCCTACCCCATTGCCGCCATCATATTTTTAGCCAGTGTGGTGGTGCCTTTAGCCAAAGCCCTTGTGCTTAGTTTTTTATGTTTTATGGTGGCAAAACCTGCTAACAAGCATACAAAAGGCTATACTAAAATTTATCAACTTACTGAATTTATTGGCAAATGGTCAATGATTGATGTATTTGTTGTTGCTATACTCGTCGCCTTAGTGCAACTAGGCAACTTAATGTCAATTACCCCAGGGCTAGGCATTGTATTTTTTACTGTTATGGTAATATGCCAAATGATGGCTGCACATGCGTTTGATCCACGCTTGTTGTGGGATACACCAAAAAACAAACATTCAGAGAATAAAGCATGACCGAAACGGCTAATGTAACAAACAAACCAAAAATCTCAGCTATTTGGATTATACCGCTAATAGCCTTATTAGTTGGTATTTGGATGTTGTATCAATATCAAGCAAATGTAGGCCCTACTATTTATATAAAAATGCCCCATGCAGAGGGGATTGTTGCAGGTAAAACAGAAATAAAGGTGCGCAGTGTTAAAATTGGTCAAATTGACGCTATACGCCTCTCTGACTCGCAAGATAGCGTAATTGCCCGCGCACAAATAGACAGAAACTACAATGAACTGCTCACCGACGATGCCAAAATTTGGGTTGTTAAACCCCGTATAGACGAGACTGGCATTAGCGGCATGAGTACGCTTTTGTCGGGTGTTTATTTAGAGTTTTCCCCAGGGGAGAGTAAAAAACTTAAAGAGCGTTTTGTATTACAAGACGAGCCCGCCCTTATTGGTAAAGATGTAAAAGGTGGGCGTTTTCAATTACTCAGCTACAATGCTGAGGTACTCGAAGTTAGTACAGGCATATTTTTTAAAAATTATAAAATAGGCCAAATAGAAACCGCTACCTTTGACTGGAAAAACCAAGCAATGAAGTACGGCATTTTTATTAATGAGCCGTATCAAAACCTCATAACATTAAACTCTATTTTTTGGGTTAATGCCGGAATTGAAATCGACTTATCAGCCGATGGTATTAATATAAGTACTGGCTCACTAAGCAAGCTCCTCAAAGGCGGTATTTCGGTTGGCTTACCCGATCAACAAGCACCCGGCGATATTGCACAAAACGGCCACAACTTCTCGTTGAGTCAAAGCTACAAAGAAGCCTTGGAAGAGCGCTTTTACGACTTTGATTACTACATTATTGACTTTGAACAATCAATACGCGGCCTACGCCCCGGTGCCCCGGTGGAATATCGTGGCACTCGAATTGGTACAGTGGTAGAAGCGCCCGCTAACGTTATTGTTGATGGTAAACCCGCGCACTTTAAAAACCACAATACAGCGGTGCCTGTACTGATTAAAATAGAGTATGGCCGTTTATATCACGATAGCGCAGCGGCCAGAGAATTTTGGCAAAGCAGCCTAACAGGTTGGATAAAAAGTGGTATGCGCGCCTCTTTAAAGCCCGGCAATCTTTTAACTGGCGCAGTGTATGTTGATTTTGATATATACCCCGACGCCCCTAAAGCGCATTTAGCAAAGCTTGCGAAGTATGATGTTTTTCCAAGTATATCCAGCGGCATTACCGTGCTTGCCGATCAGGTCTCGGATGTGCTTAACAAGGTAAACAGCTTAAAAATCGAAGACAGTCTCGCGCAAATGCAGGCTACATTCAGTGACTACCAAGCCCTCGCTAACGAAATGCGCGCGTTATTAAGCCAAAAAGAGACACAAAATTTGCCCGGCGACTTTAATCGTAACTTTGATAAAATGACTAAAAGTATGGAGCAGTTTGAAGTCACCATGCGTCAATTTGATAAAACCATGGCTAGTTATCAGGCAGGCTCTGAGTTTCACCATCAATTACAGCAAACATTACTTGAATTTAAACGTTTAAGTGAGGAAATTCAGCCGCTGACACGCGGCTTAAATGAACAACCAAATATGTTTATTTTTGATAAAGCACTCCCTGCTGATCCACAACCAAGGAAGCAATAATGAAACACTTATTTTTAGCCATCACTGTGTTAATCACTCTTGCAGGGTGCAGTGCGTCAATTCAAACAGCGACGCAGTATTATCAGTTTGAACAACCCATTGCTTCAACATCCCGTCATGTTAAAGAAACAGATGCGCAGCTTAGAGTACAAACTGTGGCCCTTAGAGGCGCATTAAATAATTTAGGCATAGCGATGAAAATTGATAACAATCAAATTCACGCAGCAAATTACAACCTGTGGGGGGAATCGCCCGATGTTATGCTTACCGCTACAGCGCAACAAACCCTTTTTAATGCCATGCCTAATTGGATGGTCATCAAGGGTTTACCGGTAATTACCGAACTTGATCAGCAAACGTTTTACGAGCTTGAGTATGAAGTACACCACTTTAATGGAGATATGCAAGGCAACGCTGATATTTCAGGGTTATGGCGCTTATATTACACCCATCCAGAAACTGGCCGCAGCTTGATTAGCGTACATAATTTTTCACATATAGTGCCTATAGATGACGACGGTTACGATGGCTTGGTGGCCACCCTTGAGCAAACCTGGTACAACATAAATTTAGATGTGGCAAAAGCGATAGAAAAAGCACGTATTTAAACACTAACTATAGGGCGGTTTTATGGTCACTAAAAATCGCCCCCCTCCCCTTTTTTATTTAAACAGGGCAGAATGTAGCCAATTTTGCTACCTATGCTCAAGCTATTATCAATCTAACATCCGTATTAATGCCAATTTACTTAATTAAGTAAACCATTTTAAATGCTGGCAGAGCGTATTGGTAGCTGGCTAAAAATTCTAATCATTTGTTATAAAAGAGAATTAATATCGCAGATAGCGACATGTTTAGCCCCATAAAATGATTACGTATTATAGCGCATGGGTATAAGTTATCAGCTAATTGATGCGTATAGCCTAAAGAAAATATAAAAAACCCAGTACATATTTGCACTGGGTTTTGCGTTAAATACATAATCTATACAAAATTATTTTTGTAATTTTATACCTTTGTAATAGGTTTCCAGCGATTTAATTTTCGTTTGATTTGGTAAATCTGCAAAGTCGCTTTCTATAAACTTAGTACCACGTAGTTGAACATTTAAACGTGCAGCTTGCGGGTTTAACATAGTTTGTTTGTAATACTGTTTAATATCTTCAAGCGTTACTTTTTCGACTTCATCAATTAGTTTTTGTTTAGAGTCAAAATTAAAGTTTTCGCGGTACCAATCAGTAATGAGAGGCCCCATCTCATCGCTTAAGTTTTTAGGTTGCTCTTTGAGAGATACAAGCGTAGCGTTTTTAAGTTGGGTAAAGGTATCTAAACTCATATTATCAAGCTCTACCGCGTACTCTTTTTTGAATTGATCAAAACGTGCCTGAATTTCTTTTGGCCCTTTAACCGGCGTTTGTATGAACAAGCCAATTGCCGAGTAATCCTCTATTGGGCGAGCCAACGCACCTACTGCATATGCAAGCTGCTCTTCGGTACGCATTTTGTCAAACGCAACCGTTCTAAAGTGACTTTGTAGTACTGCAGCTTGTGCTTTTTGTTTATAGCCGACTATTGGGTGTACGCTCATATCTACAACAGCTACATCAGCTACATCAATGTCTTTTTGAAGTACCCATGTTTCGCCTGGCTGCGGTAACCATGCTTTACTGCGCGCAAACTCACTCGATGTATGATTGCTTGGTAGAGTGGCACTTAATTCATTGGCTATCGATTCTATATCTTGTTGATTGTAATTACCGTAGCTAAATACACGTAAATCGTTGGTGGCAAACGTGGCTGTTTTTAGCTTGTTTAAATCGGCAACGCTTAACGCTTCTGCCGCTTTTATCAGTGCCTCTGTATCAAAGCTGCCTGTGCGGATAAGTTTAGAGTAAGCGCCAAATGCTTGTGCATACGGAAATTGCTTTTGCTGATTTAACAAGCCACGTTTGTAGCGATCAATTGCTTGGTTAAATGCTTGTGCCGTTACCTCGGCTTTTAACCCGCTTAGCGCTTGTTTTAAAAGTACATCTTGCTTATCGGTAAAGCCACTCATTGATAAAACTAAACCGTTACTTGGCGCAAGGTTTATACTCATGCCGGCAATGGCCGCTTCGGTACTTAGTTGGCTTTGTTGCATGTTATATAAGTCAGCCCATACTGCGTATAGTACTTCAGCCTTAATATCGTTTAAGCCAGGTTGAGTATTAATATATACCTCAACCAGCCCCTTCGGCTGAGCTGCAAATTTTTGGCTTGCTTGACGCCATACTTTTACGCCGTTTTTATCGTAAGCCAATTCAGGGTGTTTTTGCTCTTTAAACTCAGCTGTTTTAATGGCAAAGCTTTCTGGTAGTAAGTTATTTACACTGGGTAAAGCAAGCTTAAACTCGCTTGATGTTTTCCAACTGGCAATTTCGGCATCGCTAATATCTTCAATGCGGTATTTACCGTCATAAAAATGCAGTTGCGAGTCGGTTTCTTCTTGTTGCGAAATATACCATACGCGCAGCGTATCGGGATTTAATTGTTTAAGTACTGCGTTTATTGCCTCTGCGTCAAATTTGGCATAATAATAAGGCGCATCAATGGCATGATTTAATGGGTAATCTTGCATGCTGCCTGTAAGCGCGCTGACATAGCTAAACTCATCGCCTTTTTCTAAAAACTTAAATTGATTGCTAAGTGATGTACGAATTTCATTAAAGTACTTAGCATCTACACCTTCTTTTTTAATCAGTTCAATGTATTGCATAATAGTTGCGACAATTGTTTCGCGGTTTTTCATGCCCTCATCGGTTAATTCTAGCGAAATAGTAAGCGCGCCGTAATTGCCGTACTGACTAGGAGAAGGAGATGCTGTTAATTGCGATACCCAGCCTTTTTCGCGTAGTAATTGTGCAGGGCTACCTGGCATTTCATTACTTAATAAATAACTGACATAATGGTTAGGTTTAACCGCAAAATCGCTGCTGTTGTTATTAATAGTAAACTCAAGTTGCAGCTGTTTTACGTCTTCATTAGGTGAGTAATATACTTTTTTGCCACCGGCTTTATCAAAATCAAGCTCTGCGGTAACAGATGGTTTTTCAATGTGTTTATTTTCAATATCGGCAAAATAAGTTCTCGCTTTTTGCTCCATTTGCTCAATTGGCAAGTTTGAGATAAGCGCCACTTTCATAATGTTAGATGAATAGTATTTATTGTAAAAATCGACTGTTTCTTTGTGTAATTTGCTACCTTCTTTGTCTCCTAACGTTTCTAGATTACCAATTAAAAAACGATTAGCTGGGTGATCCCCCATCATTTTACGGGCAAGTTTAAACTGGCCAAAAAAGTCCATTTCTCGGCGCATAGACCACTCGGCATTTACAGCGTTTTTTTCTTTATCTGCATACTCTGGGTAAAGCTTAGGGGCTTTAAAAAAATCAGCAAAACGGTCTAACGCTTCGTCAAAAGCGTCGTTATTAATTTTAAACATGTAGTTGGTAATATCGAGCCAGGTATACGCATTATTTACCCCGCCATTTTTAGTCATAAAGTCAGAGTAGCCTTTGGTATCTGGGTAGCGCTCTGTGCCTAAAAAAAGCATATGCTCTAAGTAATGTGCCATACCTTGCTGCATCATAGGGTCGTGCAGTAAACCTACACCTACACTTAGCGATGCTGCCGATTTTTCAGCGCTTGGATCAGAGACTAAAATGACTTCTATTTCGTTTTCAAGCTTCAGAGTTTTATATTCACGCGTGTCATTTGGGCTTACAACTAATGTGTCTGAGAGTAAGGTGTTTTGCGAAGAACTAGCAACCGGTGAGGTAGATGATGTATTTGTACAGCCACTTAAAACTGCTAAAGCGATGGCGCTAAAACCAAGAATTTTTTTCATTTTGTTTTTCCATTAAAATTGCGCTTAGGATGCGCTAAAAACAACACAACAGGACTAAATTAACACTAACAATTAAGGGTTTACCACAAAATAATACTAATTTATGTAACACATTGTGAAAAACACCTGCATACTTAAAGTCAGTAAAATAATAACGAAGGAAATAGGATGGAAAAAATAATAATACTCGCCATGTTTGCACAAGTAACGTTATCGCTAATTGTAATGGTAATTATGGGCAAACGACGCTTTGCGGCTGCAAAAAACAGACAATTACAGTTGAGTGATTTTAAAACCATGCGCCTTGATAACGCAGGCGATACCGTACGCGTAGCCGATAGAAACTTTACTAATCAGTTTGAAATACCTGTGCTTTTTTATATCGGGTGTATTGTTGCACTGCAACTTAACAGCGCCAGCTACTTAATAACCGCGCTTGCATGCTTATTTGTTATTTCGCGTATTGTGCATACGGTTATTCATATTGGCAGTAACAATATAAGAATGCGCTTTAATGTTTTTTTACTTGGCTGCGCCAGCGTGTTTGCATTATGGCTTGCGATTGTTTGGCGAATTTTAGCATTTTAGTAAAAGCGGCTTTATTAGCCGCTTTTTATTTATTGTTTAACAAATAGTTAGTATTTGGCGCGATTTAAGCGTTTACCCACACCAAGCAGTGCAATTAAGCAAAAGCCAACCCCCATACTCCCACCCGAGCTACTTGACGAACCAGCCTCAGAAGGTGAATCCTCTTGGCTTATTAATGTATTAGCTGTTGGGTTCAAGCTGGCAGATGAAAGCGGGTCGTCATCTAATACCACCACACTATTAATAGTGACAAAGTTAGCGCTGCTCAAAGCGACATCGCTACTTGAGCATTGTTCACTGGTTATATCAACTAACGGAATATCACCACAGTGTACCAACCCTGTAATATTATCGAGCGTCGCTTGGCTTTGCGCTGTAATTTGTCCAAATACTGTAAAACCGCCATTTTGAGTATCAAGCGCTTCGCTATTATCAACCATATTAAAAAACCACTGGCTCGTTGCGCTGTTTTCATCGTTGGCTAATTTAGCCATCGCGATTGTGCCCTTCACATTAGATAAAACAGGCTCATTAACAACAGCAGGTTTAGTGGTTATTGGCACTAATTCGTCGGTGAAAGTAAAGCCACCGCCTTGTATTACAAAGTCGCTGACTGAGCGGTGTATAACAGTTTGGTTATATGCGTCATCTTCAATATAACTTAAAAAGTTAGCAACCGTATTGGGGGCTTGTTGATCAAACAAGTTAATTTCTATTACACCGTGCGAGGTTTGCATTTCAACAATTGTGGCTTGGCTAGTAAAGCACGAAAACGCAAGTAGCGAGCCAATCAGACACTTTTTCATTATGAGTCCTTTTGTTATTGTTATTTAAAGTAAGTGTTAATACTAGGGCGTGTAGACCTTTGCGGATTGAAATTTGTTCAATCTAGGGGCGATCTAATCGCGGCGCGAGGTTTGTAACCTAGTGGGCTAAGTAAAAATCGAGCAACAAAGAGTCAATCGTCCCTAGAAAGAACCCATAGGGCAGCGCATGTTTGGTCTTTATGCTGCGATATCGCGTATTTATGGGGAATAACCACACTACATAGGCTCTGCCTTGCCTAAATACAAAACAAACTGCTACAAATTCAAACTCGAAACAAAAAAATGCCCTAATAGAGATAAAACTTT
>NZ_PNCT01000065.1:0-23107 GCF_005887365.1 Pseudoalteromonas sp. S3785
CGGCCACTCGGACACCTCTCCGTCTTGTGGGGCGTATAATAAAGATTTCAGAAAATATGTCAAACACTTTTATGTCAAAAATGACTATCTGATTACATAACGCACATAAGTCAGCTTTAATTATATAATTGGTTTGAAAAGTAAACGATTTAAATGTTTTTGTCTTGCGGGTTAACGCCCATTAAAGGCACTAAATCATCTTTGAGCTGCGCTAGATATTGCTCTTGGTAACCTAACTGCTGAAACTCAGCAATACAGGCTCTGTAATAGGCTTGTCGCTTTTGCTCTGTTGTGTCGGTTTCTGGCGATTCTTCAACTCGGTTGTCTTTCATATTATATTCTAAGTCCATTTGAGAATTCATATTTAGCGTGCTATTTTAACCCAGCTCAAAATTTTGGCGTATTCTAGCTAAGTTTTTTACATAAATACAACATAATGTTTAAAAAACAGTCATAAAATTACGTTGTAGCACTGTTATTAAGGATATTTAATACAGAGCTACAGTAAAGAACCCAATCTGAATTAACTATTAATAAGTACTAATAACTAGCTTTAAAATTTAGTTTAGTACTAATTAATTAAAAAGCGAACAATCTTATCCTCTCTTTCGTCTATTTTTATAAAGCAATTTACTCTCCTACTTTTCCTGCCTTGGCGCTTATTTTTATGCTCATACAAAAACGCCGCTAAAATTTAGCGGCGTTTTTACGTTTATTTTGTTAAAGCTTAGTCAGCTTGTGGGCGCATATGCGGGAACAAAATAACATCTTTAATGGTTGGTGAATCAGTAAATAACATGACTAAGCGGTCAATACCAATACCTTCACCGGCAGTAGGCGGTAAGCCGTACTCTAGTGCGCGTATGTAGTCTTCATCGTAGTGCATTGCTTCATCATCGCCGGCGTCTTTTTCTTCAACTTGGCGAGTAAAGCGCTCAGCTTGGTCTTGTGCATCGTTAAGCTCCGAGAAGCCATTTGCAAGCTCACGTCCACCAACAAAAAACTCAAAGCGGTCGGTAACAAATGGGTTTTCGTCGTTACGGCGCGCAAGTGGCGATACTTCCCACGGGTAGCCTGTAATAAATGTAGGTTGGATAAGCATGTGCTCAGCCGTCTCTTCAAATATTTCACATAAAAACTTACCTGGGCCCCATACACAATTTTCAGGAATTTTAACGTGCACTTGTTTAGCGTACGCTTTTAATTCTTCAAAGTGGTTTTCTGGGTCTTTAAATACCGCAGCATCAAACTCAGGGTTATATTTTAAGATAGCATCAGCCATGCTTAGGCGCTCAAACGGTTTGCCAAAGTCGTACTCTACTGAGTCGATAACGTCGCCGTTTTCATCTTTAGTTGTATTAACAACAATTGGGCTACCTAAAACGTTTGTTGCAACTGTACGTAACATGTCTTCGGTGATGTTCATTAAATCGATGTAATCAGCATACGCTTGGTAAAATTCAATCATAGTGAATTCTGGGTTGTGGCGCGTTGATAACCCTTCGTTACGGAAGTTACGGTTAATTTCAAATACGCGGTCAAAACCACCTACCACTAAACGCTTAAGGTAAAGCTCAGGCGCTATACGTAAGTACATGTCTATATCAAGTGCGTTATGGTGAGTTACAAACGGACGCGCAGATGCGCCGCCAGGAATAACCTGTAGCATTGGCGTTTCTACTTCCATAAAGTCGCGTTCTGCTAAAAAGCGACGAATACCTTCAACTACTTGTGAGCGAATGCGGAATGTTTCGCGCGTTGCTTCGTTAGTAATTAAATCAACATAACGTTGACGGTACTTGGTTTCTTGATCTGATAAACCATGAAACTTCTCTGGTAATGGGCGGAGTGACTTAGTAAGTAGCTCGTACTCGGTCATTTCTACGTATAAATCGCCTTTACCTGATTTATTAAGCGCACCTTTAACACCAATAATATCGCCAATATCTAGTTGGCCATATTTTGCTTTTAAGTCTTTTTGTACATCTTTAGATGCGTAAGCTTGCACGCGGCCTTTCATATCTTGAATGGCCATAAAAGGACCACGCTTAGCTAAAATACGGCCAGCAATTGATACAACGTGCTGAAGCTCTACTAATTCTTCTTTAGTCTTATCACCAAACTCAGCCTGTAAATCAGCCGTGTAATGTTCACGACGGAACTGATTAGGATGACCGTTGGCTGGGCAATTTTCGCGAATAGCGTCTAATTTGCCGCGACGCTCAGCGATTAACTTATTTTCGTCTTGGATTTGATCAGTCATTTTTTAGCTCTTTTTTAGCTTGGTGGTTATAGGCCAGATTTTAGGCTGGCTTCAATAAATTTGTCTAGGTTGCCGTCAAGTACCGATTGCGTATTACGGTTTTCAACGCCAGTTCGTAAATCTTTAATGCGTGCATCATCAAGTACGTAAGAACGAATTTGGCTTCCCCAGCCAATATCCGATTTTGCGTCTTCTTGTGATTGCTTTTCAGCATTTTGCTGCTGAAGTTCAAGCTCAAATAATTTTGCTTTTAACTGCTTCATTGCTTGGGCTTTATTTTTATGTTGCGAGCGCTCGTTTTGACACTGAACAACCGTGTTGGTCGGTACGTGAGTAATACGTACTGCCGACTCGGTGGTATTAACGTGCTGACCACCCGCGCCCGATGCACGGTAAACGTCTATACGTAAGTCAGCCGGATTAATATCAATTTCAATATTGTCATCTACTTCTGGGTAAACAAAAGCAGAGGCAAACGAGGTATGACGACGACCACTTGAGTCAAATGGGCTTTTACGCACTAAACGGTGTACACCTGTTTCTGTGCGCAGCCAACCGTATGCGTATTCGCCTACAAAGCGCACTGTTGCACCTTTAATGCCGGCTACATCGCCATCAGTTGCTTCTACTAGCTCAACTTTAAAGCCTTTTGCTTCGCCCCAGCGTAAATACATACGTAGTAGCATGTTACACCAGTCTTGTGCTTCAGTACCGCCAGACCCAGACTGTAAATCAAGGTAAGCATCGTTTGCATCGTGAGAGCCCGAAAACATACGGCGAAACTCTAAACCCTCAAGCTGTTTATTTAAGCCTTCTAGTTCAGTTTGCGCTTCAACAAACGTGTCTTCGTCTTCTGCTTCTACTGCAAGCTCTAATAAACCTTCTACATCGTCAGCACCGGCAACTAGGTTGTCGATTGTTTCAACAACGGCTTCTAAAGCTGATTTTTCACGGCCCAGTGCTTGTGCGCGCTCAGGTTCATTCCATACGGCTGAATCTTCAAGTTCGGCGTTTACTTCTTCTAGGCGCTCTTGTTTGTGAGCGTAGTCAAAGGTACCCCCGAAGCAGTTCAGTACGTTCGCGAATTTCCTTGATTTGATTAATCACAGGATTCACTTCAAACATGTACATTACTCCAAAATGGCTAGATTATTGCGCGCTAAAATTAGCACTAAACGCAATAAATTATCGTCAAATGATAAAAACGCCCGATTTTAACAAAAAACCGCGCGCTTTATTAGCCTTTTATGCATGCATTGTGCATATTTTTTAATGCACTTTTTCAAGCTCTCTTACTATTAATTGCAGGCTAAACTTACCTCTAAATTCGTTTATGTCGAGCTGATAAGCCACTTTGACATAACGGGCTTCGGTGTCGGGCCATGCTTTTACATCTATTCCAAAGGCAATGGCGTCAACTAAGCGTCCTGATTGATGTTTAAGCACCAGCTTTAAGTGTTTTTCGCCGACTATACGCTGCTGAATAACTTCAAAGGTGTGCTCAAATACTGGCTCAGGAAATTGTTGCCCCCACGGGCCTGATTGCTTTAATAGCTGAGCAAAGTCCATGGTAAAGCACTCGTTTGGCAGCTCGCCATCGGTAAATACAATACAGCGTTTACTTTCTTCGCTTAGCTGCGCACTTACAGCAGCATCAAACGCGTTTTTAAAGTCATTAAAGTTTTGCTCATCAATACTTAGCCCTGCCGCCATGGCGTGACCGCCAAATTTATTAATTAAGTGCGGGTCGGCGGTATTTAGCCCTTCGAGTAGGTCGCGCATATGCAGCCCTTCAATAGATCGGCACGAACCTTTTATTTCACCGTTTTCGCCCCCGGCAAAAATAACAGTTGGGCGGTGGTATTTTTCTTTTAAGCGCCCTGCCAAAATACCAATAACACCTTGGTGCCAATCTTCTTGGTATAAACAAATGGCATCGGGAATGTTGTCGTCACTAAACGCGAGCCTATCAAGCACTGCTTGCGCCTCGGCTTGCATGCCCTGCTCTATCTCACGCCTAGCATGGTTTAAGCTATCTAACTCGCTGGCAATACGCCTTGCTTGGTTTATATCGGTACTTAATAAGCACGCTATGCCCAAACTCATGTCATCTAGTCGCCCTGCGGCGTTTAAACGCGGAGCCAACGAAAAACCAAAATCACTGGCGCTTAAACGCGCAGCATTACGATTAGCCACTTCAATAAGCGCAGTAATACCTGGGCGTGTTTTACCGCTGCGAATACGCGCTAAACCTTGATGTACCAAGGTGCGGTTGTTTGCATCAAGCGCAACTACATCGGCCACAGTACCTAGGGCAACTATATCAAGTAGGTCAGCCAAGTTTGGCATAGCGTGGTTTTCAAAGTAGCCTTGCTCACGCAGCGTGCTTCTAAGGGCTATAAGCAAATAAAAGGCAACGCCTACACCGGCTATAGATTTTGATGGAAAACTACAATCATGGCGGTTTGGGTTAACAATGGCATCGGCATTAGGGAGCTGCTCGCCTTGTAAGTGATGATCTGTTACCAGCACTTTTATACCCACGGCTTTTAAAATATCAATACCGGCAATACACGAAATACCGTTATCTACCGTTATAACCAATTCAGGGTTTATTTGTACTATTTGCTCAGCCAGCGCAGGGCTTAAGCCATAACCTAAGCTAAACCTGTCTGGTACTAGGTAGTCTAAGTTGTTAAAGCCAAACATGGCTAAACCTTGCATTAACGTAGCGGTACTGGTTGCGCCATCGGCGTCAAAGTCGCCCACAATTAAAATACGGCTTTGTGCATTAAGCGCATCAATTAATAGCTCGGTGGCTTTGTCGATGTCTTTAAACAGTTTAAAGTCGATTAATGTGGCTGCACTATTATTTAGCTCGTGTGCATTTTGCACGTTACGCGTGGCATAAATTTGTTTAATAACAGGGTGCAGATCGCTTGGCAGGTAAGAATCGTCTACATTTTCGCGCGCAATGATCAGTTTTTTCATGCTGAGGTTTACTTATAAATTCAAAATAAAAACAAAAAAAGGCCATTACGGCCTTTTAATAAACGCAAGCGCCTTATTAAGACGCTTTGTTTGCCTCAAGCGCTGCACTTAGTGCGGCTGCTGGCTGATAACCAGGGATCATTGTACCATCTTCTAAAATAATGGCTGGCGTACCGCTAATACCAAAGCTTTGGCCTAACTGATAATGCTCGGCTACTGGTGCGTTACAACCGGCAACAACTGTTGTGTCTTCGCCTGATTTAGCTTCTGTTAGGGCTTCTTGTTGGTCGCGTGCACACCATACATTCATTAAATCGGCGTAACCCGAACCTTGCAGCCCTCCACGCGGAAACGCTAAATAACGAACAGTAATGCCTGCATCAAGCAAGTCGTCTAGTTCGCGGTGTAATTTACGACAATAGCCACAGCTAATATCGGTGAATACCGTAATTTGGTGTTTTTCGTTTGGCGCTTTATAAACAATCATTGAGTCTTCATATTCTTTAATGCCTTCAACACGTACACCATTTAACGCTTGCTCGGTTAAGTTACTGCGGTTGTTTAAATCAATTAGCGTGCCTTGCATTAAAAACTGGCCGTCTGGGCTGGCGTAAAGTACACCTTTATTTGTAATAAGCTCTTTTAAACCGGCAACGGGGCTTGGGTTTATTTGCTTAACTGTTACACCTAACGTGGCAAATTTAGTAACAATAGGATCATTAGCATCTGGCGTTGTGGCTACGCCATTTGCAAATGCACTCATACTTGTGCACAACATTGCACCTGCTAACATTAATTTTTTCATAATTTTCTCTATCTAATAATACGTACTAAATTGACCGCTAAGCTGATATTAAATTTCATATTACGCGCGCGGATGATGCTCTGAGTGTACCGATTTTAATCGCTCATTGGCAACATGGGTATAAATTTGTGTAGTCGATAAGTCGCTGTGCCCTAACATCATCTGCACCACTCTTAAGTCGGCACCATGATTAAGTAAATGTGTCGCAAAGGCATGACGCAATGTATGCGGCGATAAATCTGACTCAATAGACGCCAAAATAGCATAGTGTTTAATACGATGCCAAAAGGTTTGTCGGGTCATACCTACACCGCGTTTTGACGGAAACACAAAATCGGTGGCGTGTTTTATCATTTGCGCACGCCCCCCTTTTAAAAACTGCTCAAGCCAGTACATGGCTTCTTCGCCTAAAGGTACTAAGCGCTCTTTGTTGCCTTTACCTTTTACAAACACCACCGACTGGCGCAAGTTAATTTGCTCCATACGCAGCCCTACAAGCTCGGTTACACGCAAGCCCGTAGCATAAAGTAGCTCTAGCATGGCTTTATCGCGCAGCCCCATTGGCTCTTCAATATTGGGCGCACTTAATAATGCCTCTACTTCGGCTTCTGAGAGCGTTTTAGGTAACGATTGACCCGCTTTTGGTTGCGCAATGTTTTCAAGCGGTGAGCTTGTGATACGTTTTTCACGTACAAAATACTGATAAAACCGCTTTAACGCACTTATGCTGCGAGCCGTGCTACGTGGTTTTAACCCTAAATCTACGCGATACGCTAGATAGCTTTCTATATCTAAGCTGGTTACCGTCATTAAGCTTTCGCCTTTTAAAAACTGACAAAACTTATCTAGGTCACTGCGATACGCACTAAGGGTGTTTTCGCTTACACCTTGCTCTAAGTACAAGCTATCTAAAAAGGTTTCTAGAAAGTCGCTATTGCTGTTTAGCTCGGTATTTGGTTCAGGTAAATCGTCAGGTAGCGTTGTCACGTTGTGATCTCATGTTGGTAATACCCACGGTAGAAGGTATCAATTAAAAATACCTTACGGTAAACTGCGCCCTATCATAACAGGCAATTACACAGTGATAAATACGATGCAGATTGGTTTATTTTTTGGCTCTACTACATGCTACACAGAGATGGCAGCAGAAAAAATTCGCGACCTTATTGGCGCCGATGTAGTGACCTTACACAATATTAAAGACGAACCACTAAAAAATGCAGAGCAGTACGACTTTATCATCTTTGGTATTTCAACATGGGATTTTGGAGAAATACAAGAAGACTGGGAGTCTAAGTGGGACGACATTAAAGATGTAAACCTAAATGGTAAAACCATTGCTTTATTTGGCATGGGCGACCAACAAGGTTACGGACAATGGTTTCAAGACGCCCTCGGTATGCTTCACGATGAAATAAATACCCAGTCGTTTACGCAACTTGGTTTTTGGCCAAACGATGAAAACTACGAGTTTGAAGCGTCAAAAGCACTTACCCCCGATGGCAAACACTTTGTTGGCCTCGCCCTTGATGAAGACAGCCAATACGAGCTAAGCGATGAGCGCATAGCCAGCTGGGTTGAACAAATAATGACTGAGTACAGCGAAACGCTATAACAGAATTAAAAGCGCAGTGTTTGCGGCGCTTTTTTAAAAAGCTTACTCTACACGCTCCCAATATTGGTTACGGTAAAAAAAGCCTATATAGCCACGTACTTCCAATGTTTTACCGTCGTCTTGTGGCGTTAGTTGCACGGTATAAGTTTTACCATTTGTAGGGTCAAGTATTTCACCATCGCCCCACACGCCATCATCTTCTGGTTTTACATCAGTGATTATCGTCATTCCTAAAATAGGCTGATTTTTTAATGCCCCATCACACTCTTTACAAATACCGGTTTGTTTAGCTGGGTCTAAAATAGTCTCAACTTTACCACTGAGCACCTTATCATTTTGGGTAATGCGTACGTACGATTTAGCCTCGTTGGTGTCTTCATCTATGGTTTTCCAAACCCCAACAGGAGTCATGTTTGCAAGCGCACCTTGGCTTATAAATAAAGCCGCAGCGAGTGTTGTTAGTAACGGTAATTTGTTTAACTTTTTCATTGTGTTGCCTAAATTTAAAATGGCGAATAAAACGATAATACCAGCTGATTTATAAACGCACTATTAAATTAAACTGCTATTTAGATACATATAAAAGTAAAAAACCAAGTGCGCGTTAACCCACTTGGTTTTTAAATTGGCTGATAGTTTTTTAATGTACGCGTTTTAAAGTACGTATTTAAAAGTCACGTACCTCTACACTTGAGCTGTTAAATTCAAACATATTAATTTTGCCACACTGTGCCATATGGTTAGTACTTGTATAGGGGGTATTTGCTTGGCTTATATCACCCTCCCACTCTTGGCCATTTTTTATAAATGCTTTTAGCTCAAACCAGCCGTTAACCGCTTTACTGCAATCCATATTAACATCAAGCATCCAATAGTGTTCGCCCCATATATTAAGGGGTGTAACACCAAAGCCATCTACTGTTACCGATTTTTGGGCGCCATATTCACTTGGCCAAACATTTGTAGTCCAATCCATGGCAGTACCTTGCGCTTCACTGTTTTGGCCTTGTTCAATTCCATACCAATCTAGGTAGTTATCGTTTGCTTTCCAAGGTGTTGTGGTGTTGTTTTTTAGATTGTTATGGCGAATTGGCATAGCACATTCAACATTTGTTGTTTGACAGTTTCTAGCAAGGTTTGTATTTGCATAGTTGTGGTCTATACCACCGCGTACAAACATGTCTTGTCCGCTTTGTGTTTGAGCATTAATAAAAACAACGGTTCTTTGCCAGTCGCTATTATTAGGCGCTGTCCCTTGGGTTAATTTAGCATTTTTATGAATTGCTATTGCATCCCATGGCGCTACATTTAAATTTATGGTGCCGTTGCTATTAACTGTTATTACTTCACCGCTACAGCTAGTAGCATTACCCAAAAGCTCGCCTTTTAACACATTGCAGTACTGTCCAGGCGCCATATCTGTTTGAATTGTTGCATTAAGCGTTGAGTCTTCTTTATTAATTGCCATATGACCAGAGCTACCACGTCCAAATGCAATCTGGTTATGGGTGTTATCCCACCAATTTGTTACTGCCCAATTGTCGGCTGTGTTATTTCTAAAATCGACACCACCCGCAATATAAGACCAACGATGCTCACACTTCCAGTTACTTGCAAAACATTCTAAATTACCATTATTGTGCACCGGTACACTTGGCCCACCCGCATCTGTATCGCCGTGAAAATCATAACTCGACATTACTTTTGGATACCCATACGGATATGCCAACATAAATACGTTGGCTAGGTCGTATAAACGGCCATCTTCAAAGGTAATTACATTACCTGCACCACCATGGCCGCGCTGATTGTCGTGGTTATCTACAAATACCACAGCTGATAAACTTGGCATAAAGCCCCAGCCTTCACCAAAATTACTTAACCATGCAAGCGAGCCATTTCTGAAGGTATTACCAAGCTGCGTACTGTATTTAAACTCGGTAACTAGCCCTGTACTTAAATACTCTGAGGCAGCAACCGCTTCAGTACCTTGATCTATCACCTCATGAAACACCACAGGCGAGCCATTTATTTTTGCCTTTAAACTTTGAATATCACTTGCAGCAACATGCTTAGCAGCATCAAACCTAAAACCTTTAACACCCATAGTTTGAAGGTCATTAATATATGCCGCTAATGTATTTTGCACATAATTTGAAGAAGTGTTTAAATCAGCCAGCCCTACTAGCTCACAGTTTTGCACGCGATAACGGTTATTACCGTAATCTTCTGGATTAATAGAGCAACTTTCGTGAAAATCTTGTGGGCTATAAATAGGGTATTGTTTATTACCAAAAGTGTTACCAGCAGTGCCCTTACCACTGCCGGCTGCCATATGGTTTATTAATGTATCAACATATATATCGACGCCTGCGGTGTTACAGCGATTAACCATATCTATAAATTGCGAACGGTTACCGCCGCGGCTTTGTAGTTGATAGCTCACCGGTTGATAGCGAGTCCACCATTGGCTACCTGTAATATGCTCGTTAGGCGGAGACACCTGTACAGCAGCGTACCCTTTTGGTCCTAAAAACTGCTCACATTCTTGGGCTACATCTTGCCAATTCCATTCAAATAAATGCACAAATGTTGTAGGCGCAGCCGATACTAAACTTGGTAAGGTTAAACCTAAGCTAAGACCTGCAGTGGTGATCATTTTATTCAGTTTCATAGTGTGTGTTTCCAGTGTTGGGCGAGTTAAACAACAGACTCGGCGTTATTTACAAGTGATTAACACTAGTTTGAGAGTTGCTCAAATAAAAACTGAATACGTATGCATAATGGGTAAACTATTCTTTATTACTAGATAATTACCTGCCTTAAAATTACATCTTCAAGTAAAACGCTTTACATAACTCAATATAATCATCGCTGTAGCAATTGTTTTCATTTTTTATGCATAGGGAAGTAAGCTCAGGCGAAGTGTTTATTAAGCTAAAGCGCATTAAGCTGCGGCTAAATGCTTTACTTGGTGTGGTTTTTACTTGGCAATGCGCGTCTAAATAAAGCCCACTTTGTTTTGCTAATTCAATAAATAGGCTCGCTTCTGTGGTGGGTAAAATTACGTTAAAGCACGAATGTTTATGACTTAAACGCATATAGGCATTTATTAGCTCGTCAAAACTTAAACCATCGGTATGGCGTGCGGTGTTACGGGCATCGCTTAGCCCTTTTAAGCTGTAGTTAAAATAAGGGGGGTTAGAAATCACCACATCAAATGGCGCCACTTGTTTAAACGCTTGTATAGTGGTGTGCTTTACTGTGATATTGGGCCACGGGCTAGAGGCTATATTTTGTTGTGCCTGATTGTAAGCTGCTTCATCAATTTCAACTGCGGTTATGCTAAGTGCCGGTTGGCGCTGTTTACACATAAGCGCCAGCAGACCGGTGCCTGTGCCTATATCGAGTAATGTGTTGGCCCCTTTTAAATACGCCCATGCACCAAGTAAAATGCCATCGGTTGAGACCTTCATGGCGCACTTATCGTGCTCAACCTTAAATTGTTTAAACGTAAACCCTGACATTTTTTCACCTTTTCATTCACCAACTGGCGTATAGCGCGTATAATTGCAAGTAATTGTCCCTTATTTTAGACACTCTATGCAATTTTCTGAATTTGATCTTGATACTAAACTCCTCAACGCCATTGATAAAATGGGCTACGAGACACCAACCAGCATTCAACAACAAGCTATTCCTGAAGCGCTGCAAGGTCGCGATATTTTAGCATCAGCACCTACTGGCACAGGTAAAACGGCGGCATTTTTAATTCCGGCTATTCAATACTTAATGGATTTTCCGCGTCGCGACCCAGGTTTTGCACGTGTGTTAATAATGACCCCAACCCGTGAACTGGCTTATCAAATTCATGAGCAATGTGAACTGCTTGCTAAAGGCACTCACCTTAAAATTGGTGTAGTAACAGGCGGTATAAATTACGGTACCCACAAAGAAATTTTTGAAAACAATAACGATATTTTAATCGCCACACCTGGGCGTTTAATGGAATATCTTGAAACCGAAAATTTCCATGCCGAAAACGTAGAAATGCTTATTCTTGATGAAGCCGACCGCATGTTAGATATGGGCTTTAGAAAAGAAATGCTGCGCATATGTGACGAAGCTAAAAATCGTCGTCAGTGCTTTTTGTTCTCTGCGACTTTAGAAGGCGATAGCGTTGAGTTATTTGCAGAGCGTATTTTAAACGACCCAGCTTTACTTGAAGCCGAATCGTCGCGTAAAGAAAAAGCAAAAATTCATCAATGGGTTCATCTTGCTGATGACTACCATCACAAGCTTGAGCTGTTGGTTAATACCCTAAACGGCCCAGATGTAAGTAAAGCCATTGTGTTTGTAAAAACCCGTGAGCGCCTAGAAACACTTATTGGTGAACTTACTAATAATGGTGTAAAGGCCGCATGGCTACGTGGCGAAATGCCACAAGATAAGCGCATGAAAGCGATGGAAAACTTTCACAGTGGTAAAACGCGCATTTTAATAGCAACCGATGTTGCGGCCCGCGGTATTGATGTTTCTGATATTAGCCACGTCATTAACTTTGACATGCCGCGCACGGCCGATGTTTATGTGCATCGTATTGGCCGTACTGGCCGTGCTGGTAAAAAAGGGATTGCTATCTCATTAGTTGAAGCACACGACATTGGTATTTTATACAAGGTTGAACGCTACACTGAGCAAAAGCTTAAGCGTCGTATAATTAAAGGGCTTGAGCCACAACACAAAGAAGCTAAGCCACCCGCTAAAAAGCGTAAAGACCCTGTTAAAATGAAGGCCAAGAAAAAAGCCAAAGCTAAAAACAAAAAGAAATAACCCCTAAATAAGCCGGCCATTGCCGGCTTATTTGTACCTGTTACAAATGTAACCCAAGCATGTAACTCATACCCATTAAAATGTAATTATTGCCCACCTGAATTCTGCATTAATAAAATAACCTTATATTTCAAAGCATTAAAATTGGCATCGAAATTGTAACTGAGATAGTAGCTCAGCTAAGAACAGCTGCACAATTAACCGCAATGTAAGGATAAAGTTATGAACCGCTTCAAGTTAACTATCGCTTTAGTATCATTTTGTTGTTTATTTTTATTAGCTTGCGCTACAAAAGTAAGTGCAGCAACTAACTTAGCCGTAGTAAGCAGTGTGGCTACTCAACCTAACTTACAACAAACAATCACCAACACGTTACGCACTAACCCAAATTTAGCATTAAACGATATTCGCGTGCAGGTTGAAGACGGTGAAGTAGATTTATACGGTGAAGCGCAAACAGGTTTTCAGCGTGCACTTGCACAAAAGTTTTTAGAAAACATGGATGGCGTTAAAATTATCCGTAATAAAATTAGTGTTATTTAATATACCTTTTTCCTAACTTATTCCTCAGCGCTGCTTGTTACTCCAACACAAGCGGCGCTTTTTATGGTCTGCATACTCTCACCGGCTGCAAACCTGTTCATAAACCAATTTAATTACCTTAGTAAATGCCTTTTAGCTTACTCTCTTCACACAAACAACACACGGTGCCCTACTCATATAAACGTTCTTTAAGAAGCGACAAACTCTGTAGAGCTTTAACCAACGTCAGTAGTAATTTAATTAATCTATTTTAATATAGGGTAACCTCGCCGATGCAGTTGTTATAGTTGCAGTGGTTTTAATGCAGCTAGCACATGTGTGAGCTCTTAAACTAGTTAAGCATTATTATGGGCTGGTACTATTGCAGGTTGGGATTGTTGCAGGCTTGAAATATTAACAGCGTAGATGGTTAGCTTTACTTAGCTTAAACTAGCAACAATGTGAAAGCGCTAGAGCCTGAAAGCATACCGGGTAAAAAAGTGTGCATATACCGCGGGGTATTTAAAGGAGTAGCAAAACTTAAAGTATTTTGCTTACCAATTCCTTTTTAGTACAAAAAGCGCGCTTTTACTTTGTAAAAACGCGCTGATAGTCGGTAACTATTTCCCAATGCTTTTGCGTTGTGAGTTTTAAATTATTTACTCACCTTGGCTTGCATCAGTATTATTATCACCCTCTTTATTGGCTGATTGCTGGCTTATTTTATCGCTTATCATGGCATCGAGCTTTTCACCGCCTTTAATGCCAAAATCTAACGTACGTATTGGGAATGGAATACTAATATTAGCGTCATCAAGTGCTTGTTTAACAGCTACTACGCCCTTGTGGCGTACTGTCATAAAGTCTGGCTCACCTGGGTATTTAATCCAAAACCATACCAGTAAATTAATACTGCTGTCGCCAAAACCTTCTGCGTATACAGCGGTTTCATCTTTGCGTATTACAAAGTCAAATTCATTAATTTTATCTACTATTACTTCTTTGGCTTTTTCAATGTCGTCGCCGTACGAAATACCAACAGGTACTTCTATGCGTCTAACGCCTAACGTGGTGTAATTTTTTAGCACGTTTCTAAATAATACCTTGTTTGGTACCAGTATTAACTGCCCGTAAAAGCTCTCTATTAGCGTGTTACGCAGGTTTATAGAATGCACTGAGCCAAATACATCATCGGTTTCTATAACATCACCTGCTTTAAACGGTTTGCGTATGCCCATAGCAATACCGGCAATTAGGTTTTCGGTCATGTCTTGAAATGCAAAACCTATGGCTAAACCCACAATACCTGCACCCGCTAGTAACGATGTTACAGTGCCTTTTAGCCCCATAAAATCAAGTGCTATAAATAAACCTACGCATAATACAATCACTTTAAAAATAGAGGCCATTAAATCAGCTATTTGCTTAGAGTCGAGTGAGCGCCTTAAGAGGTTTTTCATTAGCTGGCCGGCAAAGCGCGCTATTATTGAAAACAAAATAGCGATTACGACAGCTACAATAAAGTTTGGAATATGGCTAATTACAACATCAAACCAACCACCAAGTTTTTCTTCTATAAGCTTTTCGGCTTCACCAACTGAAGGAATACTGATCATATTTTTACACCTATCTATTTTTTTATTTCATTAATAGTAGGTGAAGTTAGCAAGTTTAGCGCCAGCATAAAAAAAACCATGCATTGCATGGCTTTTTAACTCATTGTTTGCTGAGTATAAACGCTTAGTTTTGCTCGTCGCGCATAAATACAGGCTCAAGATCTTTAGTGGTTGCTTCAGGGCTAAAGTAATAACCCGCCACACTAAACTCTTTTAATTGGCTTAACTGCGTTACTTGGTTTTCTATGATGTAGCGGGCCATCATGCCGCGTGCTTTTTTAGCGTAAAAGCTAATTACTTTATATTGACCATTTTTGCAGTCTTTAAAATGCGGCGTAATTATTTGCGCATTAAGCGCTTTTTTATCTACTGCTTTAAAGTACTCGTTTGAAGCAAGGTTAACGAGATATTGTGCGTCTTGCGCTTTTAATTCCTCGTTTAATTTATTCGCAATAATGCTGCCCCAAAATTCATACAAATTTTTCCCGCGAGGGTTATCAAGCTTAGTGCCCATTTCGAGGCGGTAGGCTTGCATTAAATCAAGTGGTTTTAATAAACCGTATAAACCTGAAAGTATACGTAAGTGACTTTGCGCATAATCAAGGTTAGCTGCAGTGAGTGTTGCGGCATCTAAACCACCGTACACATCGCCATTAAAGGCTAGCACCGCTTGTTTAGCATTGCTTTGCGTAAACGGTTGTGACCATTCGCTAAAGCGTGCAGCGTTAAGCCCTGCAAGCTTATCGCTAATTTTCATTAGGCTGCCAATTTGCGCAGGCGTTAGTTCACGGCATACTTTCATGAGCTCTTCGCTGTGCTCTAGTAATTCAGGCTGAGTGAACTTATCTGTTGCAGGTGGCGTTTCGTAATCAAGATTTTTTGCTGGTGAAATAACAGTGATCATAGTTAGCTATTGACTTGTAATTTATTTAATGTCAATTTCAACATTAAATGAGACGAAAAGCACGTTTTGTTTATAAAATACCATTGAAAATTAATCGCAATGGCCTAAATCCTACCTTAATAAATCATGCATCGTCGTTTTTCTATTGATAAGGACATAAGACCTATCAAGCATTGTCACACTGTTGCAGTATTGAATACTTATATTAAGGTAGTTTAGATTTTCTTTTAACTTGCTTGGAATGAGGAAGGCAAATGACTAGCGCTCTACAAAGGCTAAAACAACATTCATCTATCGTAGCCGACACTGGCGATATTGAAGCGATCAAAAAGCATCAACCTGAAGATGCAACCACAAACCCGTCGCTTTTATTAAAAGCGAGTGAGATTGAAGCATACAAGCCTTATTTAGATAAAGCTTGGAGCTATGCAAAAGAAATAGAGCAAGATGCAGCTAAACAGCTTGAACTTGCGTGTGACTACTTTGCCGTATTAATTGGTAAAGAAATTAGCGAAATTGTACCTGGTTATATTTCTACTGAAGTAGATGCTCGTTTATCATTCGACACCCAAGCAACTATTGATAAAGCACACACCCTGCTTAGCCTTTATGAAAAAGAAGGTGTAAGCAAAGACAAAATTTTAATTAAAGTTGCGTCTACATGGGAAGGCATTAAAGCTGCTGAGCAACTAGAAAAAGAAGGCACTAAATGTAACCTAACTTTATTATTTAGCGATGCTCAAGCACGTGCATGTGCTGATGCAAACGTATTTTTAATATCGCCATTTGTTGGCCGTATTTTAGATTGGCACGTAGCAAATGGTATGGAAAAACCAACCGATCCGCTACAAGATCCAGGTGTTCAATCAGTACGTAGCATTTTTGAGTTTTATAAACGCCATGATTACAAAACCGTTGTTATGGGCGCGAGCTTCCGTAATACCGGCGAAATTATTGCGCTTACAGGGTGTGACAAGCTAACAATTAGTCCTAATTTACTAGAAGACTTAGGCAATTTAGAAGGCGCAGAAGAGTACTTACTACAAAGTGATATTCCTAAAGAGCCAAAGCCTGCTCCACTTACTGAGTCGCAGTTCCGTTGGTTACATAACCAAGATGCAATGGCCACTGAAAAGCTAGCTGAAGGCATTCGCTCATTCGCAGATGCGCAAGAGCAGCTAGAAGCACGCTTTAAAGCAATGTAATACACGCTAATTACGCTTTATTAAACGCCGCACTTGCGGCGTTTTTTTTATGCCTACGTTATTTGCTGAACTAAGTTAACATTCATTAAGGCATCACATACTTGCAACATTATTGTCACTTTTTTATTCTATTTTAGCTAGGCCTGTGGTATAGGTATTCTCGAGGTTCACTAAAATCAATAGGAGATAGTCATGGATAGCCTAAACGATATATTAGAGATATTAGAAGGTCCTGATACAACAAGAAAAACCTCTCAAAAGAATAAAAAAAGAAAGTGGCGCGAGATTGAGGCCATAAAAGACAAGCAACGGTTACGTAAAGAACTACAGGAGTTGGACTTTTTTACAGACAGTATAGAAATTGATGAGCTAGATTTTTAATTCTATAAACGCTCATAAACAAAAGGCTTTCAGTGTATGAAAGCCTTTTTAATATATCCATTAAACCTGCCAATTAATGGGGCTGTCCCCTTGGGCTTGTAACAATTTATTAGTTTGTGAAAAATGCTTACAGCCAAAAAAACCTCGGTGCGCAGAAAGCGGAGACGGATGCGGCCCTTTTAAAATATGATGGCGAGTGCAGTTAATATTTTTGCCTTTTTTTTGCGCATGCGCGCCCCACAAAATAAATACCACGCCTCGGCAGTGCTCGTTTATATGCGCAATGACGTTATCGGTAAATTGCTCCCACCCTAAGTGTTTATGCGAGTGCGCTTGCCCTTGCTCAACAGTAAGTACCGTATTGAGTAAAAATACGCCCTGCTCTGCCCAGCTTTGTAAGTAGCCATGCTCAGGTATTGCAAAACCAGGTATATCGGCTGCCAATTCTTTGTACATATTTTTTAATGACGGCGGTAACTTTTTAACCTCTGGCAATACTGAAAAACACAAACCATGGGCTTGGCCTTCTCCGTGGTATGGGTCTTGGCCTAAAATAACCACGCGAATATTGTTAAGTGCTGTGGCTTCAAAGGCACTAAATACTTGCTCTTTGGGTGGGTACACAGCAACCCCTTCTGCGCGGCGTTTTGCTACATAATCTAATGTTTGCTGCATATAAGGGTGCTGTAATTCATCTTCTAAAAAGGCTGGCCAATCGCTCATTGTGTACTCTTGATTTGTTTGCGGGATGCATCTATTTTATCACACATATCGGCAAGCCCTTCTAGCATGCGTGGTGAAAAACGGTGTAATAAATCGGCGTTTACACGTATAAAATGATTATTTTTAACCGCGGGTACTTCTGGCCATTTTTGCCAATTAACTACCGGTTGTGGTGTTTTTGATTTTTCATCAGGGGTTATAATAATTTGCGGTTTAGCCATTACCACGTTTTCAATACTTATTTGCGGGTAGTCGGTATCGCTTTGTGCAAATACATTGCTTACATGACATGTTTCAATAAGCTGGTTTATCCATGTATTTTCACTTACCGTCATCATTGGCTCTGGCCATAATTGATAAAAACCAGTTAATATTTTTTTACCTTGCTGCTGTTTTTTTATGTTTTTAAGTTTGGTATTAAACGCGTTTGCTACTTGCTTACTTTGCTCAATACGCCCAGTAAATTTACCAAAAGTGAGCAGCTCATTTGCTACTTCTTCTATTTTTTTTGGATCACTTAAATGTATTTTTATACCAAGGCGCTTAATTTGTTCTAAGTCCCCACTTTGATTCCCGCTTTTCCAACCAATCACTAAGTCGGGTTTTAGCGCTAGTAGTTTTTCAAGGGAAATACCATAGTAGCCACCAATGCGCTCAATATTTTTAGCCTCAGCAGGGTAGTCGGCATAATCAACAGTGCCAACAATATTATCCCCCGCACCTATAGCAAATAGGTTTTCTACTATATGCGGCGCAAGTGCAACTACACGCAGCTTTTTTGGGGGCGTTGTTTCGTTTGTAACAGCACTGGCTATTAAACTACATAGCCCAAAGCCAACTATAAATGCCCTGTACATTAGTAGTCGAACCCTTCAAGTGCTTTAATGCCTGAGTCGAATGCATGTTTAACATTACGTACTTCGCTTACTGTATCGGCAAGGTCTGTTAACGTGCGGTGCGCTGCGCGACCTGTAATAATAACCGACTGCATAGGAGGACGGTTATTTAACGCGTTTACTACTTCATCAAGATCAATATACCCATAAGTCACCATGTAGGTAAGCTCATCAAGTAATACTAAATCTATACTGCTATCGGCAAGCATGCGCTTGGCTTCTTGCCACGTTGCTTGCGCTGCGGCAGTGTCGGCTTCTTTGTTTTGCGTATCCCACGTAAAGCCGGTATTCATCACCGCAAATTCAACCCCTGCGCTTTGTAATAGGTTACGCTCTCCACACTCCCATGTACCTTTAATAAACTGACAAACAGCGGCTTTTTTACCATGCCCTACACAACGTGCAACCACACCAAACCCCGAGGTAGATTTACCCTTACCATTACCCGTAATTACCTGAAATATGCCTTTAACATCTTGCGCTGCAGCAACGCGTGCATCTACTTGCTCTTTTACTTTTTGTTGACGCTGCTTATGCTTATCGTTGCTTTTATCTATCATTATTATGTCCTTCGTAAATCGATATAATGTGTTGTATGTTTAAGTGTTCCTCGCACATAGTTGCTAAACGTTCTAACTGCTGTTCGCGGTGCTTAGCAATACTAATTGGCGTTATTGCGGCCTCTGGTTTTACCCACTTTAAAATTTGCGATGTGGCAGCTGGCTCATCAAATAAACCGTGTAAATAAGTACCAGCAAGGGCATTATCATCACTAATAAAGCCATCACTTACAAATCCGTTAGGGTGCGAGTTAAACGTTAAAAATGGCTTATTAAGTGCTGCACCTTCACTAATACCCGCATGAATTTCGTAGCCACTAAAGGGGGTTTTATTATTATTTAACTGCATAGTTGCGGTTACTTTAGTGAGTACTTTTTGGGTGCTAAGAGTGGTATCAAAGTCACTTAATGCAAGGCCTTTAACACGCTTTAATGACGATTCAACCCCCATGGGATCAGTAATGCTATTCCCTAACATTTGCATACCGCCGCACACCCCTAACACTTTACCGCCATAGCGTATGTGGCGCTTTATTTGCTTATCCCAACCTTCATTTTTTACAAAACTTAAATCACCCAGCACGTTTTTACTACCTGGAATAATAACCAGATCGACCGGCGGAATTGCTTGAGTATGGCGCACATAATTTATATTAATATTTGAGTGCAGTCGCAATGCATCAAAATCGGTATGGTTACTAATATGCGGCAATAAAAGTACAGCTATATTAATGGTGGCATGTGTTACTTTATTATCTATTGCAACGGCATCTTCGGCATCAATGGCTAGGTCATGCAAGTAGGGCAGCACCCCAAGCACAGGTTTTTTCGTATAGCGCTCAAGCCAATCTAGACCACTTTGCAATAAACTGATATCGCCTCTAAAGCGGTTTATAACAAAGCCTTTTACGCGCGCTTGCTCAGATTCGCTTAGCAGCGCAAGTGTGCCCACTAAATGCGCAAACACACCGCCTTTGTCTATATCGGCAATAATAATGACAGGGCAATCTACCGCTTCTGCGTACCCCATATTGGCAATGTCGTTTTCGCGCAGGTTTATTTCTGCGGGGCTGCCTGCGCCCTCAACTAATAATAAATCGAACTGTTTAGCTAGGCGTTTATGCGAGGCAAGCACCGCATCCATCGCCACTTTTTTGTAGTCGTGATACTTGCTCGCTTCCATATTACTAATGGCTTTGCCATGAATAATAACTTGTGCGCCCGTATCGCTATTTAGTTTAAGTAATATAGGATTAAAGTCGGTTTGAGGCTCAACATTAGCCGCTATTGCTTGCAAAGCTTGCGCTCGGCCTATTTCGCCGCCCTCTTTTGTAACCGCGCTATTAAGCGCCATATTTTGCGGTTTAAAAGGCGCAACCTTTACCCCTCGCTTTGCAAATACTCTGCAAAGCGCAGCGACTAAGGTGCTTTTTCCGGCATCTGACGTAGTGCCTTGAATCATTAAGGTTTTCATCCGCACTATGCCTTTGTTTTTCTAAAAAAGAGCAAGCTTAAAAAAAATACGCTACCCATAGCTGCTGTAATCACCCCTACAGGGAGCTCTTGGTTTTTAAGTAATGAGCGCGAAAGCACATCGACCCACACCATAAACGTGCCGCCCACTAAGCTTGTGATGAGTAACCCAGCAGTACTGCCTTGAGATATAAAAAAGCGCACTATGTGCGGCACCATTAAACCTACAAAACCAATACCGCCACATAAGGCCACCAGCACGGCCGTTATTAACGAACTCAATACCAGCATTAAAATTCTAAACCGGTGTACACGCACCCCAAGCGTTATGGCGCTTTCATCGCCAAGAAGCAACGCATTTAACTGCCTTTTAAAGCTCAGCATAAAGCCAATACATACCACTATAACCACACATGGCAACCATAACGTGGCCCATTGCGCGCGGGCAAAGCTGCCTAACGTCCAAAATAAAATACCAGCCACTGCTTGCGGGTCGCTCCAATACAGCAATAAACTGGTAAATGCGCTAAATAAAAACGACAGCGCCACACCCGCTAACAACATAGACTCTACGTGCGTATTTTTTTGCCGCCCAGCAATAAGTATCAATAAGCCCATAGCTAAAAAGCTTCCTAATAAGGCAGCAGTCGATAACATAAACCCAGCACTTATACCTGTTACAGCCATAAGCAGTACAACCCCAAACGACGCACCTGACGATATACCAAATAAGTATGGATCGGCGAGCGGGTTACGAGTAACCGTTTGCAAAATAAGCCCAGCAATAGCCAAACCTGCGCCCGCCATAAAGGCAAGTAAAGTACGGGGCAACCTAAGCTCATAAATAATACGTGCGTTAAGCGAGCCCTCCCCTGCTGATAAAACACCGGTGAGTACATCACTTAACGGCGTATCTGCTGCGCCAAAGCTCAGTGCACTAAAAAGACTGCCCAGCGCAATTAATAAGGCAGCTATAAAAACAGTCCACGGGTTTATGTTTGTTATATCCATTTAATTAATAGCCATAAAAGTAAGTAATATGAGGAATAGTTTGGCCATTTTCTGTGCGCTGTGGGTGGCTGGTTACGTGTGCACATACCCCAAAAACATCTGCTAGCATTTCTTCACTAAGTACCTGCTTAGGCGAGCCTGTATGTGTTATTTTGCCCTTATTAATAACCACCAGTTCATCGCACATAGCAGCTGCTAAATTTAAATCATGAAATGAGGCAAACACAGTGACCCCTAGCGATTTTGCTAATTCCATCACTTGTATTTGGTATTTAACATCCAAATGGCTGGTTGGCTCATCCATAATGAGTAATTGCGGTTGTTGTACTATAGCGCGGGCAATTAATGCTCGTTGCTTTTCGCCCCCCGAAAGTGATTCAAAATTTTGCTTACACTGCTGCTCAAGCCCTACGGTTTTTATTGCCTGTGTAATTTTTTGTTTGTCGCTGTGGGTGGTGGCGCTAAATAGTGGTTTATGAGGCGTAAGCCCAAGGGCAACCACATCAAATAACGTTAGGTTAAATTGAGCAGGCGTTTCTTGCAGAACGACAGCAACATATTTTGCGTAATCTTCACTTTTAAGCTGCCAAATATCCTGCTGATTAAAGGTAATTTTGCCTGTGGTGGGTTTATTAAAGCGATACAAACAGCGCAGTAAGCTCGACTTACCCGCCCCATTGGGGCCTATTAAGCCAATAAATTTACCCTTTGTTATAGGCAAATTAATAGTGTTTAAAATGGCGTGATTATCAACTTCCCACGACACATTTTGAATGTCTAATAAAGGCGTGTTTGGCGCTAATGTAGTTTGCAAAGTGAGTCCTTTAAAAACGCGCACTCACTAAGACACCACTAAAAAAATAGTGCACTAATAAAATGAGTTTACCCGCTCGTTAAAATATTTTATTCATTTGTATCTGACTTAAAGCACGGTGCTCATTACAGTTACGGGAATAGTTGAGGAATTTCACCCCATTCCAAATGAGCGTCTATTATGGGCGGGTAAGTAAATAATTTAAAGCAAAAAAACCGCGCTCATCAGGGCGTGTCGTTCTTTGCGGATTGAAATTTGTTCAATCTAGGGGCGATTAAATCGCGGCGCGAGATTTGTAACCTAGTGGGCTAAGTAAAAATCGAGCAACAAAGAGTTTATCGCCCCTAGGAAGAACCCGAAGGGCAGCGCATGTTTGGCATTTATGCTGCGTTATCGCCTATTTATGTGGAATAACCACACTTCATAGGCTCTGCCTTGCCTAAAAACCAAACACGCTGCTGCAAATTCAACCATCAAAGTTCAGCACCGCCTAGC
>NZ_PNCT01000066.1:0-18687 GCF_005887365.1 Pseudoalteromonas sp. S3785
ATCATTCATTTGAGAGTTTCTCTATTTAGCTTCACTCTCAAAAGACTAATTTTTAAACATTACTCACAAAGAGGCTTGGAGACGCTGCGCTTTAGAGGGGTTCTAAAAATTGAGTAAAAACCTGTTTTTATATTTTGACCTTCTCATTTACTCCTCATTTTCTTCTCTTTGTGCAAATAATCTTTTAATAAGAAGTTTCGTAGCTTACTGGCATTTAAAACAACGCTTTTACATTTTCAAAATAAAACACCTAAAGTAAAGTTGTTCACAAAGAGGCTTGGAGACGCTGCGCTTTAGAGGGGTTCTAAAAATTGATTAAAAACCTGTTTTTATATTTTAACCTTCTCATTTACTCCTCTTTCGCTTCTCTTTGTGCAATTAGGCTTAGTTAATAATTCACAAAGAGGTTATGAGGCGCTCCGCTTTAGAGAAGCGATTTAGTGATTAAATAAAACACTACTTGATGTATTTGGCTCTTCTCATTTGCTCCTCATTTTCTTCTCTTTGTACAATTAGGCTTAGTTAATTATTCACAAAGAGGTTATGAGGCGCTCCGCTTTAGAGAAGTGATCTAGTGATTAAGTAATAAACCATCATTACTGTCCTAATGCGTTCTCATTTACTTCTCTTTGTGGAATGATCTTTTAGCTTTTAACGTGAACAAGCACTACGCCTACTGTAAAAATTCCATATTTTATTTATGTTCTAAGTCGAATTCTGTGATGTGGCCGTCGCCGTGGATTAGTTGGTATCGGGCTAAGTCGCCCTGCTCTAAAGTAATTAAACTAATGGCTGAGTCACTTACTAGGTACTTTTGGCCTTCACCTACGGTTTGGTGTTTATCTACTTCCATGTGCCAGCGTTTGGTAAAAAAGTTAAGCGGGCTTTTGGGGCCGTATAATATTGAGTCGAGCTTATCGAGTACGTTAATGAGCTTACGCGGAAATTCGTTTTTAATACCGCTGGCGGTGAGTTGCCATATTCTATTTGGGTGGTCACCAAAACGCTTTTGCACCGAAAAACAAAATGAATAATGCACATCGCCCGATAAAATAAGCGTTTCGTTGGGTGTGTCTGTGCGCCTAAATGTATCAAGCAGCTTTTTGGCGGAGCCTTCGTGTGCCATCCAGTTTTCTACGTCTACCATAAGCGGTTGGCCGCACATATTAAACGCCGCTTGAATTGCCTCAATTGATTTAACGCCAAATACCGGCGCTGGCGATACAATAATTACTTTGCTGTGGCTCAGTAGGCCCTCTTCAAGCTCTGTTAAGCGCTCCCAGTCAAGTAAGCCTGAGGGTTCGTTAAAGTTACTTTCGTTACGCCAGCGGTGTGTTCGGGTATCGAGCACGACCACTTTTGGTGTGGTGTTAAGCTCATAATGCCAATAATTAAACTCATTAAGCGGTTTATCAAAGGCTTTAAACTGCCAACTATGATTAGCGCTTCGGCTTTGTTTAAAACCGTTTATTAATGCTCCGGTTTTATGCAGCGCGTCGTTACCCAGCCCTTGAAACAGCCAATAACTTATTAGCCCGTTATTAATTATGCGTTTACTGTTTGGGTTTTGATTTATTGCTTGCTCCCACCCTGCCGTTAGGTTCCAGTCATCGGTAACATCGTGATCGTCAAACATCATTAAGGTAGATACATTGGCAAATAAACGCTCTACGCTATTTAAGCCTTTTGCGTAGTCTATTAATGCCGTTTTTTCGGCGTTAAAAATGGCGGTGTTTTTTTCATTACCTTGCGTGTAATGCATATTATTAATATTAACGCATTGCCATGCGGCAGCGCTAAAGTTAAGCAAGTACAACGCAACAAATTCTTCAAAGTGAATTAAATGATTATGCGCTTTTACGCTAGAAAAATGAGGCTCGTCTTTTTTTAGCCAATACCCTACACCCAATTTTGAACGTTTTTGCCATGGCGTTTTAGGTAAGTAATGGTGGCGGTTAAAAAGCTGATCGTTTATATCTGCTGGTAAGTTAAGCGCAAGCGGCTGCTCTTTATAAAGTCCTAATACATCTATTAGCTGATGAATTGCCAATAGCATAGGACCGGCTACATCATCGGCGTACACTTGATCGCCACTAAGTAATAAAAGCTGTGCGCCTTGCTGATTATTACTACGTTGTGTATTTTGCCACTCGCTTGCAGATACTAAGCTGTCTTTTGCAGGATGATGCGCGTTACGGCACGAGCCATGTAAAATATGGGTTAGCTTATTAGCAATAACAAACGAAGGCGCTGCTTGCCCTTTAAAACACCAGGGTGCTAAATCAATTTGCTGCTCGTTAATATGCAGAGTATAGGCTAATAAAGTATCGAGCGGAAACGGGTTATCAACGGGTTTTATAGTAATAAAATGCAGGTAAAGGTGTTTACCTAATGCAATGCTTTGCTGCTCGCTGTAGCTTTGATGGTGTAAGAGTGTAATTTGGCAATTGCCTGGGCGTGACGTCGCAAATTGAATACATATACTACGTTGCTCAGCTCGGCGCACCATGGGCCCCATTAATAAAAGCGGGAGTTGCGCCGATTGCGTAGTCATGTGTTAGCCTTTTGCTGCTAATTTAAAAAGTGAATAAAAGTTATCTGTGGTGGCTTTTGCAAGCTCGTTAAAGCTTATGCCTTTTAGCTCGCTAATGTAGTAGGCAACATCTTCTACATACGCCGGCTGGTTTGTTTTACCACGGTACGGCACAGGTGCCAAATACGGCGAATCAGTCTCAATAAGTAATCGATCGAGTGGGATTTGCTTTACTACTTCTTTAAGCTCTACGGCATTTTTAAAGGTAACAATGCCCGAAATAGAAATATAAAAGCCCATGTCGATGGCTTTTTTAGCCATATCCCAATCTTCGGTAAAACAATGCAGTACACCACCGCAATTTTCTGCTTTGTGCTCACGCATTAAGTTAATCGTATCGGCTCGGGCGTCGCGGGTATGAATAATAAGCGGCTTTTGTAACTCGTTTGCTACTTCAATATGGCCAACAAAGCTTGCCTGTTGCACTGCGTGCGTGTCTTTCGAATAATAGTAATCTAGGCCTGTTTCGCCTATTGCGACCACTTTTTCATGCGATGCTAAATCAATAAGCTGCTGTTTATTTAGGGCATCTTTTTGATCGAGCGGGTGCACGCCACACGAGGCCGATACATCATCGTAGTGTTTAATTTTGTCGAGCATGCTCGGGAATTGATCAAGCGTTACACTCACACATAAAAAATGCTCTACTTGCTTTGCGCGGGCGTTGTCGAGTACTTGATCTAAGTTTAAATCTAGTTTGTCAAAATCAAGACGATCTAAATGGCAATGAGAATCTACAATCACTATACGGCCTGTATTGTTTTGGGTGTTAAGTTTTACCAATCCACAATAAGAGTTAATCAATTTTAGAGGTTAAAACTGGCGCTAATAGGTTAAAAACTTCTGACTTAGAACGACTAAATACCGAAATTTTTAGTTTGTTATTGCACCGATTTTATTACCCAAAAAAAATTACTTAATTAAGCACATTGGTATTACGATTTAACGAGCAAAATAGCCCATTAAGCTACATGGTATATGTTGGGTTACCAGAGTTTAACATAGTGCCTAATAGCTTTTCGATTTTAGCGTTTAGATTTGTTTTGTCATCTAAAAAGCTAATCCCTATACCGGGTGGGTTAGAGCTTTGTGCGCCTTGAGGCGTTATCCATGCAACTTTACCCGTTACAACGTCATCTTCTAGCGCATCTGGTAACGTCACTCTTAGTGCTAACGAGTAGCCAATTTCGTAGCGCATGTTGGTACGCACAAAAAGGCCCCCTTGTTTTAAATATGGCATGTAGCAGCGGTAAAGTTCGTCAAGGTTGTCTACATCAACTAAAAGCTCTTGCATAAGTATTCCTATTAAATGTGACGCAGGGCATGCGCTAAACGCGACACTGCTAGAGGTAAATTAAGCCCGAGTACCTCTGTGCTATTTTGTAAAAATTCATTCACCGCTTGCTGCGCACTTTGGTACGCGTCAAAACTTAAACCTTTTATAAGCTGCTGTTTTAATTGCTCGCTTAAAAATAATGTAAAAATGCGTACTAGCTCAGGTTGTTTATTTATTATATTAACAAGCGGAGTAAAATTATGGCTTTGTTTAAACCCAGTTGCAAATTTATATAAAGTATCAATGTGTTGCAGTTGATCTTGCGCTTGCCACTGTTTAATTAACAGTGGTTGCGTATAAAATAAAGGTAACCACACATGATCATCTATATTTAAGTTGGCTAACCAGCTTTTGGCTTCATTGGGGTTAGTTACTTTAATGTCTGTTTTGGCGCAGCGGCTTAAAATAGTGGCGGGTAACTGCGAGGTATTGCTTGTTGTTAAAATTAAAAAGCGACTATTGCTGGGCTCTTCTAGCGTTTTTAGTAATGCGTTTGCCGCAGCCGTGGTCATTTTTTCGCAGTTTTCTATAATGACTACTTTATTCCCGTTTTGCGCAGCAGAGTGGTTCATAAAATCGCTTATCGCGCGAATATCGTCTACACCAATGCTTTGCCCCTCAACTTGCGTTAAGCGTTTGTCTGGGTGGTTTCCGGCATGCGTTAAAGCACAACTTTTACATTGACCGCACGGGCTAAGCGTGCTGTTTTCGCGCTGCATGTGAGTATTAATATTTTGGCATAACAAACTATTTGCTAATTGTTCGCTTAGCTCAAACTTTCCCACTCCAATAGGCCCGCATAATAGCTGCGCATGATGAAAACGCTGTGCTTTGTAACTTTGCGCGAGCTGTTGCTCTACGCTATTAAGCCACGGCAATGCCATTACTATTTTAACCCTTCAAAAAAAGTGCGTAGTACATTGGTAATATCGCGATGTACTTTATCAATACTTTGATTGGCATCAACCGTTTTTATTGAGCTATCGTCATTTGCCAGCTCAACATAACGCATACGCGTACGCTGAAAAAACTCTATGGCTTCTTGCTCTATCCTATCAAGCTCACCTCGGCCTTTAGCACGCTCAAGACCGATTACTGGGTCTATATCTAGGTAAATGGTTAAGTCAGGTTTTAACCCTTTTAATACCATAGACGACAAAGACGATAAGGTATTAGCGCTAATGCCGCGCCCGCCTCCTTGGTAGGCCTGAGATGACAAATCGTGGCGATCGGCTAATACCCACTGCCCGTTATTAAGTGCTGGGTTAATTACATTGTGCATAAGCTGCGAGCGCGCTGCGTACATAATGAGTAATTCGGTTTCAAAGGCTATGTCTTCTTTGTGCTCTGCTTTTACAAGCGTTCGTAAAGACTCCGCAAGCGGCGTGCCTCCAGGCTCGCGCACGTTAATAAAGTCTATTTGTTTTTTGTTTAAAAAGTCTTGGCATAACGAAATAGCCGTTGATTTGCCCGCACCTTCAAGGCCTTCAATAACAATAAATTTTGGTTTCATATAAGGTTTAATTCGTTTTATTTAATATATACGTTTTAACTGCCGCGTTGTGTTGCTTTAACGTGGTTGAAAATTGATGACTGCCATCGCCCTTAGCCACAAAGTAAACATACTCTGATTGCGGTGGGTTAAGCGCTGCTAAAATAGCGGCTTTTGAGGGCATGGCAATGGGTGTAGGCGGCAGCCCGTTAATGCGATATGTGTTATAGGGTGTGTAATCGCGTAAATCTTTTCGCTTAATGTCGCCGTCAAAATCCGCTCCTAGGCCGTATATTACGGTTGGGTCTGTTTGAAGGCGCATATTGGCGTTTAATCTATTTATAAATACAGCGGCTATTAGCGGGCGCTCACTGGCAAGGCCGGTTTCTTTTTCAATAATAGAGGCCATAATTAGCGCATCATATGCGTTTTTATAGGGTAGATTTTTGGCGCGCTTTGGCCATGCTTGCTCAAGTGTTTGCTGCATTTTAACGGCTGCTCGCTTTAGTAAACTACTGGCCGTATCACCGCTGTGGTAATGGTACGTATCTGGAAATAACCACCCTTCTAAATGGCCTTTTTCGCCTACTATTTGCTGCGAAAGTTGCTCTGTATTTAAGTTATTAGTTAAGTGCGGCGCGCTATTAATGGCAGCTAATACTTCCCGTAAGTTTTGCCCTTCAATAATGGTAAAGCTAAAGCTAATTTGTTCACCGTTGTTTATTTTTTTTATGTTATTTATAACACTTGTATTAGTTAGTTGGTATAAACCTGCTTTTAAATCGGTTAGCGTTGGGTCCAGCTTTGCAATCACTTGGTAACGCCAGCAACTTTTTAACCAATTATTAGCCTCCCATTGCTTACAAAGTTGGTTAAAGCCCATACCTTTTTTTACTTCAAATTGCACAGGGGTAGCTATATTTAGCGGGCTTGTTATTGTTGCTTGTAATTGTTGATACCCTACTAGCGTTGTCACTAAAGCTAACAATAATACCGATAAAATAACTTTTAACACTTAGCCTCCTTGGCTAGTAATTCATTTAATAAACGCATGCTTTGCTCAACATTAAAGGGGTGTTGCTCAATACGGTTAACAGGCACTGCACCCATTAAACTATTACATATAAATACAGCGCGTGCTTGGGTTAGCTCATTTAGGCTAACGTGCTTAAATTCAACCGCTAATTTATCACATAACGATTGCAGATAAACCCCCTTTATACCGCATTGCTCAAGGCTAGGTGTGTAGAGTGTATTATTGCCAATTGCAAACACATTAGCGGCTGACGCTTCAATGACATTGTTTTGATGATCGAGCACTAAAACATCGTCGCACCGTTGAGATGCCATGGCATTTTTAATAAGCACTTGCTCTAAACGGTTAAGCGTTTTTAAGCCTGCAAGTAATGGCTGAGATGCTAATTTAATTGGGCTTAAAGCTAAACTTACCCCGCTTTTAACTAATGCTGAGTAGTTTTGTGGAAACGCTGATACTGTAATTAAAATGGTTAAATGGGTGTGTTGTGGTAATCCATAACCTCGCCCACCTTCTCCGCGGGTAACAACTACTTTAAGGACATTTAATTTGCAGCCAGTAATGGCTGTTTTAATATGCTGCTCAAGCTCAGTAAAATTAATGGCAGGAAACGCTAAACGCTCGGCGCATTCTATCAAACGTGCTTTATGGTATTGCCAATGCTCTACGTGCCCTGCACTTACTTTGGCAGTGGTAAAAAAGCCATCCCCGTAGTTAAGGCCTCTATCGCGCGTATTAATCGCACTTGCATCATCGGTTGTTATTATTGTTTGCATATTAAATGGCTTGCATAAAAAAAGCCCAGTTAAACAACTGAGCTCTTATAATGTGGTTCGTTGTTAAAAAAGATTATACCTTTTTAAATAGCAACGAGCCATTAGTCCCGCCAAAACCAAATGAGTTACACAATGCAAAGTCGAGTTTCGCATCACGTGCAGTGTGGGCTATGTAATCTAGGTCACAGCCTTCATCTGGGTTATCAAGGTTAATGGTTGGCGATACTTTTTGATCGGCCAGCGATAAAATAGAAATAATAGACTCTACTGAACCCGCTGCACCTAATAAGTGACCCATCATCGACTTAGACGAGCCAACCATCACATCTTTAGCTGCACTGCCAAAAATAGTTTTAACGGCTTGCGTTTCGGCTTTGTCGCCTGCGTTAGTCGATGTACCGTGTGCGTTAATGTAACCTACTTGCTCTGCATTTACTTGTGCATCGTTTAGTGCATTTTGCATTGCAAGTGCAGCGCCTGCACCGTCTTCCGGTGGCGAGGTCATGTGGTATGCATCACCACTCATACCAAAACCAACAAGTTCAGCGTATATCTTAGCGCCACGGGCTTTAGCGTGTTCGTATTCTTCAACTACTACCACGCCTGCACCATCAGATAATACAAAACCATCGCGATCTTTATCCCACGGGCGAGATGCCGCTTGTGGGTCATCGTTGCGTGTAGAAAGCGCGCGTGCAGCATTAAAGCCACCCATACCAATTGGCGTACAGGCTTTTTCTGCACCGCCGGCAACCATGGCATCTGCATCGCCGTACGCAATCATACGCGCTGCATGTCCAATGTTATGAAGACCTGTAGTACATGCCGTGACAATAGAAATATTAGGACCACGTAAACCATGCATCATAGATAAATGGCCTGAGATCATATTAATAATGGTTGATGGCACATAAAATGGCGAAAGCTTACGTGGGCCACTGTTAAGCAGTTTTATGTGGTTTTCTTCAATGAGGGTAAGTCCACCAATACCCGAACCTACAGCTACACCAATACGTGTTGCGTTTTGTTCAGTTACTTCAAGACCTGAATCTTGTAAGGCTTGAACACCCGCTGCAATGCCATACTGAATAAATAAGTCCATTTTTTTAGTATCTTTCGCCGACATGTATGCAGTTGCATCAAAGTCATTGATGAGTCCAGCGAATTTAGTACCAAATTTTGATGTGTCAAAGTGGGTTATATTTTGTATACCACTTTTACCATCTAATAAGCCTTGCCAGGTTGATTGCACATCATTACCTAGCGGCGTCAACATTCCTAAGCCAGTTACGACGACTCGACGTTTAGCCACGGTTTGCCTCCAATAAGGGATATTTAAACCAATCGATTAATGTATTGTTATTTAGTAAGCCGTTTGTCTTACTAAGTTTAAATCTATTGGCATTACAAAGGGAATTCATACCCAAGCGACCTCAAAGTGCGAGTCTCAAATTCAAGTAAGGATATGCTATTACACATAAATGTAGTAGAGAGTAAAAGCGGGTGAATTTGAATCATGAACTTTGAGGTGGTTTGGATATATAGATTAAAGGCAGCGAATGCTGCCTTTAATATGCGATTAATTACTCAGCGTGAGCTGATACGTAATCGATTGCAGATTGTACTGTAGTGATCTTTTCAGCTTCTTCATCTGGGATCTCAGTATCAAACTCTTCTTCTAGAGCCATAACTAGTTCAACAGTATCAAGAGAATCTGCACCTAGGTCATCTACGAAAGAAGCTTCGTTTTTAACTTCTTCTTCTTTAACACCTAGTTGTTCGATGATAATTTTTTTTACGCGTTCTTGGATATCGCTCATTCTTCTTTCCTTTATTAAAAACGCCAATGCGTTATTTTCAGATTGCGGCGTAGTTTACGCCGCATAATTCTCTGATTCAATGATTTGACCATAAATAATTGTCTGGTCAAACCTCTGAGTGTTTGTTAGGTCTTTTATCGCTTATTTTCACAGCGATTTCAAGTATGTTTAAAGCAAGATCACAAAAAATTCAATGTTTTTGAGGTCACTTACTTAAGTTATTTTGCTTTCAAAGTACAGGCAATGGTTTTTAAACCATGTACATCGCGCCATTTACATGCAAAGTTTCGCCCGATACATACGCAGCCGCGTCAGATGCTAAATAACACACTGCCGCTGCTATTTCATCAGGCTGGCCTAGTCGACCTGCTGGTACATTAGCAAGGGTGGCCGCTTTTTGATCTTCTGTTAGCTCATCGGTCATATCGGTTTGAATAAAACCAGGAGCTACTACATTTACAGTAATACCGCGTGATGCAACTTCACGAGCAAGCGATTTAGAAAAACCAATAACACCTGCTTTTGCCGCCGCATAGTTAGCTTGACCTGCATTACCCATAGTGCCCACAACTGAGCCAATATTAATAATACGGCCGTTCTTTTTCTTCATCATTGGGCGTAATACCGCTTTAGATAAACGAAAAATAGAGCTTAGGTTGGTATCGATAATATCGTCCCACTCGCCGTCTTTCATGCGCATTAATAAATTATCACGGGTGATACCCGCGTTATTTACAAGCACATCAACATCTCCCAAATCCGCTTTTATTGCAGCCAAAGTCGCCTCAATCGATGCAGGATCGGTTACGTTTAAAGCATAACCCTTACCATTATCACCTAAATATTCGCTAATTTTAGCTGCGCCTGAGTCACTTGTTGCAGTACCTGCTACTTTTGCGCCTTGTGCTACTAAGGTATTTGCAATTGCTTTACCAATACCACGGCTTGCGCCAGTAATTAGGACAACTTTGCCCTCTAATGAAAATAAATTAGTCATTTTATATTCTCTTATTTTGCAGCGTCGATAGAGGCAGCATCATTTACTGCACCACATACCATTGCTTTATCAATTCGTTTTGCAAGGCCAGTTAAAACTTTACCTGGGCCAAATTCGTAGCTTTGTGTTATGCCTTGAGCAACTAAAGCTTGCACTGTTTCTGTCCAACGTACTGGGCTGTATAGTTGGCGCACCAATGCATCTTTAATGGCATCGGCTGAATTTTCAGCTTTCACATCAACATTATTAATTACATCACACTTAGGTGTATTAAATGTTAAAGCCGCTAAATCGTTAGCTAGTTTTTCAGCCGCTGGCTTCATTAATTCACAATGTGAAGGCACGCTTACGCTCAGTGGTAAGGCACGTTTTGCGCCGGCGTCTTTACACGCTTGTGAGGCTCTATCTACCGCAGCTTTATGACCTGCAATAACCACTTGGCCTGGTGAATTATAGTTTACCGGTGAAACTACCTCACCTTGTGCAGACTCTTCACACGCGGCTTTTATTTCTTCATCACCTAAACCAATAATAGCGGCCATAGACCCTACGCCTGCTGGCACAGCTTCTTGCATGTATAAGCCACGGTTTTCAACCAGTTTTACCGCTTCATTTAAGCTAATAACATCACTACACACCAGTGCAGAGTATTCGCCTAAACTGTGACCAGCCATAACAACATCGGCATCAGGGTTTTGAGCTAACCAATGGCGGTAAATTGCCACACTGGCTGTTAATAATGCAGGTTGAGTGCGATGAGTTTGATTGAGTTCTTCTTCTGGGCCATTTAGTACCAGCGCTGCTAAATCGTAGCCAAGTGCGCTTGACGCTTCACTAAAGGTTGATTTTACAATGTCAGAGCTCTCTAGTAGCTCGCTTAACATGCCAACGCTTTGTGAGCCCTGACCTGGAAATAGAAGTGCAATTTTTTGTGCCATACTTTGCTCTTTTTAATTAAACAAAAATTTAATGTAACTACGGCACCTAACGTTTATTCGGCCGCCGAGTTTTTAGAATGTGTTTTTTCGAAAATAGCGGCTATTTTATCTGGAAGTTGGCGTTCAACTTCTTTTACCGCTTCATCGATTGCTGCTTGAAATGCTTTTGCTGATGCATTTCCATGGCTTTTAACGACAATACCGCGCAATCCTACCAGAGAAGCACCGTTATACTGGTCGGGGTTCACCCGATTATAGAGTTTTTTTATGATAGGACTTAAAATAAACGCCATGCATTTGTAAATTAAGTGCTTTTCGAGGGCGCTTGTAAACTTTTTCATAATTAGCTTAGCAATGCCTTCGCAGGTTTTTAACGCAACGTTACCTACAAACCCCTCACAAACAATAACATCGGCCTTCCCCGAAAATATATCACTGCCCTCGCTGTAACCGGTGTAATTAATATAAGGGCTTTGTTGCATAAGTTGTGCGGCTTGCTTTATGTCTTCGTGACCTTTTATGTCTTCTGAGCCAATATTAAGCAAACTCACTTTTGGGCTATCACAGCCAAGTGCTTGACCAGCAACCACCGACCCCATAATGCCAAATTGATAAAGTATTTCTGCATCACAATGCACATTTGCGCCTAAATCAAGCAAATACACTGGGGTTTTTCGCTCTGTGGGCACAGCAGATATTAATGCGGGGCGTTTAACACCTGGCAACATTTTTAATACATAGTGAGCCATAAAAAATAGAGCACCCGTGTTACCTGAGCTTACACAAGCTTGCGCCTCACCCGATTTAACTAAATCAAGGGCAACACGCATTGAAGAATCTTTTTTAGAACGCACAGCTAAAGCGGGTTCGCAAGCATTAGTAACAACTTCACTGCAATGGCGAATAATTAAACGTGGGTGTGAAAGTGAATCGAGGGATTCTAATTGATTTGTAATAACTTGCTCGTTGCCGCACAAAATAAGCGTTAAATTGGCATGAGCATTTACTGCGCAAACGGCAGCGGGGATAGATGAACGGGGGCCATAATCGCCCCCCATCATATCTAACGCTATGGTTAGATTAGTCAGCATAAAGCAATCTCTTAGTTAGAAATTACTTGAACGCCTTTGTAGTAACCGTCAGCAGTTACGTGGTGACGACGATGAGTCTCACCTGAAGTTTGGTCAACTGTTAAAGTTGGACCGTTGATCGCATCGTGTGAACGGCGCATGCCGCGTCTTGCACGAGACTTTTTGCTTTTTTGTACAGCCATTAGTCTTCTCCTAAGAATCTTTCTTAAGTTGTTTCAAAATATCAAATGGATTTGGTTTATCATCTTCCGCTTTTAACACACCAAAGCTAGCAGGCTTTGACGAGTAATTGCACGAAGCTTCGTTGTGTGTAGGCACTAATGGCACTGCTAAAATTAGCTCGTCTTCGATTAACTCAAATACGTTAATTTCGCCGTTTTCATCAAGTTCTACTTCATCGTAGACTTCAGGAAGATCATCTGACTCAGCATCCAAACCAACTGGCGAATACATAAAGTCTTGATCCAAATCCAACCCTAAATCATCATTACAACGTTGACAAGTTACAGTTACGTGCGTGGACAAATTGCCGCTAATCACAACTAAACCTTGCTCATCAGTTTTGCACTGAATTTTTACCGCTATTTCACCTACTTCTTCCTGTACAACACCTCGTAAACGAGCAAGTTTTTCAAGCGGTACAATACCATCGTAAGATAAACGGTGTTGCGCTGCTTTCCCAGGATGAAGAGTGATGGGAATTTTTACCTTTTGCATAGGGGCTGCATCATATAGATAGTTAATAGGTTAGTCAAAGCAAAAAAGCATTTTTACATGGTTTTTCACGTGTTTTCATTACGGATCTGATTTATCCTAACTCAAACTAATTTTAATTAGGATAATAATTCATGAAGCACCCGCTTATATTAGCCTCAAGCTCGCCATTTAGGCAGTCTTTATTGCAAAAATTTAATCTGCCCTTTAGTACTTTTTCGCCAAATATTGACGAAACCGCCTTACCAAACGAAACCCCTGAGCAACTCGTAATGCGCTTAAGCGAAGGTAAAGCACGAGCAGCCTGCAATCACTTTGACCAAGGTTTAGCTATCGGCTCTGACCAAGTAGCTGTGTTTAACGGGCAAATTCTTGGTAAACCTCATAATAAAGAAAACGCCTTAAAACAGCTTGCGCTATTTAGCGGTCAAACCGTTACGTTTTTAACCGGCCTGTGTGTTTACGATATTGCTAGCGATAAAGCAAAAACGTTAATAGAGCCTTTTGAAGTGGTATTTAGAACACTCACCAAAGCGCAAATAGACGCCTACTGCGATGCAGAGCAACCTTATAACTGCGCCGGGAGCTTTAAAAGTGAGGGATTAGGCATTTGTTTATTTGAAAAGTTAAACGGGGACGATCCAAATAGTTTAATAGGCTTGCCACTAATTAAACTCAGCCAGCTATTAGCTGAGTTTAATCTTGATATACTTGCCGAGCAGCCAAAAAATTAACCAACTAAAATACGTTGCAACTGTTGGTAACTATCAACGGTTGCAACAGGGGTAAATTCGTTTAATTGCTCCGCGCTATGAACCCCCATGGTCACACCTATCCTATCCATGCCCGCTGCTTTTGCCATTACCATGTCTATTTTTGTATCGCCAATCATAAGAGCATCATCTACATTAACCCCCAACTCATCTAAAAGTTGGTAAAGCATGTCGGGAGATGGCTTAGACTGCGCTTCGCAGCTGGTACGGCTTGCACTAAAAAATACGCGCAGCTGGCTTTCATCAAGCAAGCGCTCAAGCCCCGCGCGCCCTTTACCGGTGGCAATCGCTAAAATAACACCTTGCGCTTTTAATGTACTTAGTACATTTTCCACATTATCAAATACAGGTGTTGGGGTAGTATCAACACGGTATTGTTGTTTATAGCCGTTAATTAATGCAGAATGCTGCGCTACGTCATCAGGAAAAAGTACCTCAATGGCAAGTTCAAGCGACATACCAATTATATTTTTAATTGCAGTGTCGCTTGGCGGTTCAATATTAAGCGCAAGTGCACTGTGACGAATACAATTAACAATTTTGCTAATTGAGTCCATTACAGTGCCATCCCAATCAAAAATAACCAGTTTATACTTTTTAAACACAGCGGCGGTCATTACGCTTTAGCATCTCTTAATTTTAAAATACAATTTTTAAGTGCGTTATCAAGCGGTGCTTCTACACGCAGAGTGGTTTCGTTTTTAGGGTGATAAAAGCTTAAATCGTGAGCGTGTAAAAATAAGCGGTTTAAACCAATTTTACGCATTGATTCATCAAAACCTTGGTCGCCGTATTTATCATCGCACGCAATAGGATGGCCTTTACACTGGGTATGAACACGTATTTGGTGAGTACGCCCTGTTACAGGAGAAGCTTGTACTAGTGAGCACTCGTTAAAACGCTCAAGTACCCTAAAGCGGGTATGTGAAGGTTTCCCCTCAACATTATCTACGCGCACCACGCGCTCGCCCGACTTGAGCGTGTTTTTACGCAGGCCTTCGGTCACATTTTTAACCGATGAGTCCCACTGCCCTGTTACCAATGCCCAGTAGTTTTTTTCCATGGTTTTTTCACGCAGCTGCTCATGCAGCGCAGTGAGCACTGAGCGACGCTTCGAAATTAATAAACAGCCCGATGTATCTCTATCAAGTCTGTGCACGAGCTCTAAATTACGCTCATCTGGGCGTAACACGCGCAGCGCTTCTATTAATCCATAGCTTAGGCCGCTGCCACCGTGTACAGCCATACCTGAGGGTTTATTGATCACAATTAGGTACTTGTCTTCAAATAAAATAGCGCTTTCTAATTGTTTTACTTTATCTAGCTTTTTAGGCACAAACTCTTCGCGTTCTGCTACTTTAATTGGCGGAATACGCACGACATCATTAAGTTGTAATTTATAAACAGGCTTAATGCGTTTTTTATTAACGCGTACCTCGCCTTTGCGTAAAATTTTATAAACAGCGCTTTTAGGCACCCCTTTTAAATGGGTAATAAGAAAGTTATCAATACGCTGACCTAAATGGTCTTCGTTGATTGTGACAAAAGTTACTTGTAAGCCGGTTTTTTCTGACATTGCCTAATCACTGATTTAAGTAAAATAATTTAGTTGCTAACACGGTTATAATAGTGGGATAATCAGCAGCGCAAATATTTAGTATTTGCAAAATAACAACGGTGCTTTTTAACACATTAAAACATTCGTGATGCACATTCTGGGTAGCCGATCATACAGATCCGAGTTAAGTTTTCCAAAGCTTTTATGCCTACTCAGTTAACACGTGCGCTCAACTAACAGTAATGCGCGTAATATATTACTGATTAAGTTTGAACATGAATTGACATTTAATGTAAAAATAAAAGCAATGAACAAATAATTTGTTTGATAGTGACGACGTAAATACGTTGTTCAGCATTTGCTCACATGTAGTACCGTATAGCAGCTTATTTAGAACTAAAAATCTAGCAAATAAGCGTTTATTAACATTCGGCAGCGAACTTTGCTCGTAAGTACTTAGAAAATACTCATCGTATTTACGCAACTTAACGAGCCCTACGCGCCTAATATAAACGTACTAAAAAGATTGATATGACAGGCCAACTTCTGGGTAAAACTTGTAAAGAGCGTAAGAGCCAACAGTTTTAGCACCATAAAGAATTTAATAACGTAAGCGTACGTTATTGTTAGCCAGCATTTAAAAAATACTGCATACATATTACAGAGCGTTCCGTAACAGACCCAGTCGTGAGGCTGCACATTCTAAAAAAGGGAACAACTGAACAGGCGAACACGTTTCGTCATGTCAGCGACACAAAATAAGTAGAGTAACAATATGAAACGTATGCTAATCAATGCAACGCAGCAAGAAGAAATGCGCGTAGCACTGGTTGATGGCCAGCGCCTATATGATTTAGATATAGAAAGCCCAGGTCACGAACAGAAAAAAGCCAATATTTATAAAGGCAAAATTACACGCATTGAACCTTCTTTAGAAGCGGCTTTTGTAGATTACGGCGCCGATCGTCATGGTTTCCTTCCTTTAAAAGAAATTGCCCGCACATACTTCCCGCAAGGTTACACTTTTCATGGTCGCCCTAACATTCGCGACGTGATTAAAGAAGGCCAAGAGGTAATAGTACAAGTAGATAAAGAAGAGCGCGGCCAAAAAGGCGCAGCCCTTACTACTTTTATCAGCGTAGCGGGTAGTTACTTAGTGCTTATGCCTAATAACCCTCGTGCAGGCGGTATTTCTCGTCGTATCGAAGGTGATGAGCGTACAGACCTTAAAGAAGCACTTAGCCGTTTAGAACTACCAAAAGGCATGGGCTTAATTGTACGTACCGCAGGTGTTGGCAAATCGTTTGAAGAATTAAACTACGATTTAAAAGCGCTTTTAGTCCATTGGGATGCTATTCAACAAGCAGCCGATAGTGCTAAAGCTCCGTTTTTGATTCACCAAGAAAGCAATGTAATTTTCCGCGCTATTCGCGATTATTTACGCCGTGACATTGGCGAAATCTTAATTGATAAACCACGTGTGTTTGAAGAAGCTAAAGCGCACATAGAGCGTTTTCGCCCTGACTTTATGAGCCGTGTAAAGCTATATCAAGGCGACACGCCATTGTTTACGCATTACCAAATTGAAAGCCAAATTGAGTCTGCTTTCCAACGTGAAGTACGTTTGCCTTCAGGTGGTTCTATAGTAATTGACCCAACAGAAGCGCTTACCTCTATTGATATCAACTCGTCTAAGGCAACTAAAGGCGGTGATATTGAAGAAACAGCACTCAATACTAATTTAGAAGCGGCTGATGAAATTGCCCGCCAATTACGTCTTCGCGACTTAGGTGGTTTAATTGTTATCGACTTTATCGATATGACACCGCCTCGCCATCAACGCGAAGTAGAAAACCGTTTAAAAGACGCGGCTCGCCCAGATCGTGCGCGTGTACAAATTGGCAAAATATCGCGCTTTGGTTTACTAGAAATGTCGCGTCAGCGTTTGCGCCCTTCACTTGGTGAAGCAAGCCAAGGCCCGTGCCCACGTTGTAGCGGACAAGGCACGATTCGATCTAATGAGTCAATCGCCCTTTCTATTTTGCGTTTAATTGAAGAAGAAGCAATTAAAGACAACACTGCACAAGTAAATGCCCAAGTGCCTGTAGCTGTTGCCGCTTATTTATTAAACGAGCAGCGCAGAAGCGTTCACCGTATTGAAAAACATCACAAATGTGATGTGGTAATTATTCCTAATCAACACATGGAAACACCACACTACGAAGTGATGCGTTTACGTAAAGACGAAACACTGGAAACAGTAAGTTACGACCAAGTTGTTGCCCCAGAGCCTGAATCGTTCGAAATGGCTAAACCAGCAGCTGCGCCGGTACGTGAAGAACCTATGCTTAAAGGTGTTGTTATGCCTTCAACACCTGCACCACAAGCTAAAGTAGATAAGCCAGCAGCCCCTGTTGCAGTACCTAAAGTTGAAGGTGGTTTACTCGCGGCTATTGGTAATTGGTTCAAGTCGTTATTCTCTAGTGAAAGCGAAGAAGAAAAACAAGCAAAAGAAAAAGCTGAGCAAGAAAAGCAACAGCAAACACGTAATAACAATCGCCGTGGTAACAGTGACAATCGTCGTCGTAATAACAACCAACGTCGTCGTAACAACTCACGCTCTAAACCTCGTGGTGAACGCCCTAGTGAAGAAGAAGTGAAAACTGATTCTACAGCGAACGAAAGCCAAGAGAAAAACGAGAACCGTAACAAGCGTCGTCGTAACCCTAACTCGCGTAAGCGTAACGATAACCGTAATAACGACAATCGTAATGCAGATAAAGAGCAAGTTAAAACAGACGCTAAAGCGAATGAAGCTGAGACTAAACAAAACGCTGAGCCTAAAGAGCAAAAGCCAAAAGTTCGTCGTCAACGTCGTAATGTGCGTAAGAAAGTACGTATCCAAGATGAAAATACTGAGCAAGTAAACGCATCTGATACGCCTGAGCAAGCGCAGCAAAGCACTGAAACGCCAAAAGTAGAGCAACCTAAAGCGCAAGAGAAAGCGCCAGCAGAAAAGCAAGCTACTAATGAGCAAAAATCAGAGCAAGTAAAGCCTGCACCTGTAAAAGAGCAAACGGCTAAAACACAACCTGAGCTAGAAGCAAAGCCAGTAGCTGCAGTGCCATCTGAGGAAGCACACTCTGAAGATGAGCAAGGGCAAACACGTACGCGCTCACGCCGTTCTCCTCGTCACCTTCGAGCTTCGGGTCAGCGTCGTCGCCGCCCTGAGCAAAATGAAGCAAATGAAGAGAGAACCACTGAAGCGCCTGCATTTGTTCCTGTCGCTGATCAAGCAGCAGCAGAGTACGAGGCAGAGCTTAAAGCAAAAGCTGAACAACCAACCTCTAACGATGCATCAGAAAATGTTGAGCAAGCGTTAGCTGTAGAAGACTTAGCTAAAGTTGAAGCAGCCCCTAAAGCAGAGCAACCAACAGCCAATGACGATGCAGTGAAAACGGTTGACCCTGAAACAGCTGAAGAGCCCGTTGTTGTTACTGAGCAACCTATTTCAGCACCTGAACCTGTTAAAGCAGAACCTAAAGTAGCTGAGCAACCAGCAA